>CAITMP010000550.1 GCA_903893525.1 uncultured Acidobacteriia bacterium
CAAACGTCCGGGCATGCTCTATGCCTCGATCGAGCGTCCGCCGGTGGTTGGCGGCAAGGTCCAATCGTTCGACGACAAGGCTGCCCGGCAGGTGAAGGGTGTCAGTGGCGTCGAGACTATTGATGCGTTCAAGCCCCCCTACACATTCCAGCCCTTGGGTGGCGTGGCTGTCATTGCCAACAGCACCTGGGCCGCCATGCAGGGCCGCAAGAAGCTGAAGGTCGAATGGAACAACGGCGACAACGCGTCGCACGATTCCGAGCAGTACAAGAAGGAATTGTTGGCGACCGCCCGCAAGCCGGGCAAGGTGGTCCGCAACATCGGCGACGTGGATGCGGCGTTCGCCAAGGCATCGAAAACCGTGGAAGCCGAGTACTACGCCCCGTTGCTGGCGCATGCAACGATGGAGCCGCCGGTCGCTGTTGCCGAGTTTAAGGGAAATAAGGTGGAATGCTGGGTTCCGACCCAGAATCCGCAGGCTGTTCAGGATACGGTCGCGGGCGTGCTGGGCCTGAAGCCCGAGGACGTCATCTGCCACGTGACGCTGCTCGGTGGCGGTTTCGGCCGCAAGTCGAAGCCGGATTATGTGGCCGAGGCTGCGCTGTTGTCGAAGAAGTCGGGCGGGAAGCCGGTCAAGGTGGTGTGGTCCCGTGAGGACGACATCAAATTCGACTACTACCATTCGGTTTCCGGGATGTACCACAAGGCGGCTTTGGACGCCAACGGCAAGACGACGGCGTGGTTGCACCGGTCGGTGTTCCCGTCGATTTCGTCCATGAACGACGCCAGTTCGATGTACGGCTTCGACGTGGAGTACGGCATGGGCTTGAACGACATGCCGTGGGATCTGCCGAACCACAGGGCGGAAAACGGTCCGGCCAAGGCGCATGTGCGGATTGGCTGGCTGCGGTCCGTGGCCAACATCTACCACGTGTTTTCGGGCTTGAGCTTCGCCGACGAGTTGGCGCATGCTGCGGGTCGGGATTCCCTGGAGTACCAGTTGGAGATGATTGGGCCGGGTAAGATCATCGATTTCAAGAGCCAGGGCGTTGCGAATTACTGGAACTACGGCGAGTCGTACGAGAAATTCCCGTTCGATTCGAAGCGGTTGCGGCATGTGCTGGAAGTGGCTGGTGAGAAGTCGGGCTGGGGCAAGCGTAAGTCTGGCAACGGCTGGGGCTTGGGCATCGCGGCGGCGCGCAGTTTCACTTCGTACGTGGCGTCGGTGGTCGAGGTCGAGGTGGACAAGGCGGGTAAGATCCGCATTCCTAGAGCGTGGCAGGTGGCCGACGTCGGGATGGTGATCAATCCCGAGCGCGTGCGGTCGCAGTTCGAGGGCGCGGCGGTGATGGGTGCGGGGATTGCGCTGACCGGCGAAATCAGCTTGGCCGACGGTCGCGTGCAGCAGTCGAACTTCCATAATTACCAAGTGGCGCGGATGAACCAGGCCCCGATCCAGACTGACGTGCATTTGATTGAAAGCACGGCGCTGCCGGGGGGTGTCGGGGAACCCGGTGTGCCTCCGTTTGTTCCGGCGTTCGCGAATGCGATTTTCGCGGCGACGGGGAAGCGGGTTCGGGATCTGCCGTTTAGTAAGACGAAGTTGGTATAGGGCGGGAGGGGGGCATCGGAAGGTGCCCCCCCACATACTAGTTTCCGATGACCTCGTAGTACATCGCCTTGACGGCCGCATCCCGACCGATAACGAATCGGTCGGCAGCCACCAGGGAGTTGGTCTCTTCACTCCCAAGGAACGGTGCGATGAGTATTTCCAGTTGCTTGAATACGTTGCAGGTGTAATGGCAAAAGGGCTGAAATCCCGTCACTCAGGTTCAAAATAGCTCTCCCGGACCCAATGATGGTGGCGCAAGCGAAACTCCCAACAATGCGACCACCTCCCGTAGGCGCTTGTCCGTCGCGACGAACACCTCCGCCTTCACAACTGACGCCGAGGCCGCATGGATCAAGTCCAGACTTCGAATGAACACCGGTTTCTGTCGATCCCGAAATACTAATTCCGCCAACCTTTCGGCCTCCCGCGCCACTGCCACGTCATGGGGAACGATCTGAATCCGCTCCGTCTCGCAGTCCGAGTGAAACTTACGAATCAAGATCGCTGCTGTCCCCGCATTCAGGTCTCCGATTGCCTCTTTCCGCCGCAGCCCAATTACAACCTCTGTCTTTGCGATCAAAGACGTGATGATTGGCCCCGTCCCTTCGGCAGCCCGCCTTACGTAGTAAAGCGAATCCGGCTCAGGTGCGTACAGCTTGATGAGTGCTGACGAGTCCCAATACTCCACGGCCTCAGACGCGATCCTCGCGCATTTCGGCAAGGATCTCCTCGGATGTCATGGTGGTTCGACCGGTGGAGCACATGTCATGTAGAGTGAGCAGTTCCTCCGCCCATCCAGTCATCGGGTTGGCTATCTGGTCGACGGTTTTCGGCCCACGAGTGTCCACGCCCAAAGGCGGGCATGCCGTGATGCGTGCGCGCACGCGACCCTGAACACTGATTAAAATATCCTCGCCTTCGCCAGCACGGGCGACTAATTCCGGCAGTCGGGCAGTGCTTTCCCTAAGCGTTATCACCATGCACCTAATTCTAACTCCTTCGGGTCTGGCTGCAACTAACCGCTGCTGGCTTACTTCACGGCCAAACTCAAAGCCTTCGATGTAAACGTCCCCATCGAAACCACCACATCCTTCAAACCCGCGCCCACGTTCGGCACCATTACATTGATCTGGTACAGCCCGACCGTCCCCGGCGTGAGACCGCTGAACAGCACCTGCGCGTTCTGGCCTCCGATCGTGACCGTCGGCAGGGCTGTCGTCACCGCGAGCGGGCTTGCCGGAGCGGGGTCGCCGCTGGCGGGCTGGTTGTCCACAGGGCCCAGGCCGTTGCAGTAGAGCTGGATATAGTGTCCCTGCAGCGCCGGATTGGACGGTGTGATCGTCTGGAAATTCTCGTCGCGGGCAGCGGCGAAACTCGCGCCGCCGGACTGCACGACGAACATCCCTGGCGAGTAGGTAGCCAGCGGCAGTGTATACAGCGTGCTGGTAGCCCCCGACATCGCCACTTTCATCTGGACATTGCGCTGACCCGCCAGTTCCCAAGGTACTTGGACGTTGATTTGGCCCGGTGTCACGAAATGGAGATGGCCCGGTGTACTGATGCCGCCGGCGTCGAAGCTCACCCGAACGCCGCTCATCGAGAGCGGCAGGTTCGGTGTGGCCACCACTTGGGAAACAGGTGCCAGGTTGGACCCGAAGATAGCCACGTACGATCCCGGTGCCACCGACGTGCCCGGCTGGAATGTCGCAGCTTCCACTACTCCGTTCGCATTGATGGACGGCTTCACCTTCCCCGTGATGGTGAACGTGCTGGATAGCCCCCCCGCCGTTGCAAGGAATTGGTTGGCTCCAGGTTGTGTTCCCAGCGTGACATTCGCGCCCGCGAAACCATAGATATCCGTCGAAATGTCCGAATTGCTCAACTGTCCGCCTCCGGAAAGGGCGGAGAACCGGACGGGGGCGTTGGGCACCGGGAGTCCGTAACGGTCCAGCAACTGCAGGATCACAACGCCCTGGGATGAGAACTGCCCCACCGTTCCGCTGTCGCCGTCGCCAATCAGGGGAAGCAGATTTGCGGGGACGGAATCGGTCGCCAAGTATAGGTATGGAATCCGGAAGGCCGTGGGTCCGCCCTGGACCACCACGAAACCTTCGTAGCTACCCGCGCTGGGCTGGGTTCCGGCAAGAGTAAGGTTGACGGTGCTGGATTGACCAGGGGCAAGGATCAAGCTGGGCCTGTCGATGGCCGCCCTGGCACCGGTTTCCGGCGTCCGGGCCGTCACACTCAGGGTCAGATTGAGTACTGCTGTGCCGGTGTTGGTCAGCTGGATCGACTGGGAAAGGGGCAACTGCCCGCTTTTCAGGACTCCAAACGCCACACTCGCGGGAACTGCAACCAGAGTGCTGGAGACTGCGGCCCCCGCATTCGCCTTGCCGTTGCCAACCGCGACCACGGACGCCGGAACTGCATTCTCCGTCACATCCTGCGTCGCCGTATTCACAATTGCGGACTTGATCTGGGCGGGCGTGAACTTCGGATTCGCCTGCTTCACCAGCGCCGCCACGCCGGCAACAATGGGCGTGGAAAAGCTGGTGCCCTGCGAAATCAGAAATCCCGATGGCGAATAGAGCGCGCCGTTGGGGTCATAGCTCTGGCCGGCGAGGTACAGATCGGTGCCGGGCGCGGTCACGTCGGGCTTGATGCCGCCGGACCCAAGCACCGGCCCCCGTGAACTGAAGGACGCGGTCTGGTTTCCCGTTACCGACTCGAACGCCACCAGACTGGTGCTCATGCTTGCGGTGGGTGGTGCCGCCGCACTCTGCAGGAACGTGCGGATCTTCTGGCCGTCGTCATAGCCAACAAAAGTGGATGGGATGCCGCTTGCGCCGCCAACACCGGCCAGCACGAGCGAATTGTCTCCGATCGTGTTTGTGAAAATGACCCCGGCGGCACCCGCAGCCTGCGCATTCTGGACCTTCACTGCGAACGTACAGGTACCCCGGGCCACCAGAACGTAGCTGCCGCCGAGCGACCCCGGGGACAGGGCACTGCAGGCTTGGCCATCGCCAACCGTAGCGGCATCGGCCAACGGTGCGTTCAACTGCGGCGAGGGTGCGGGGCCATTTCCGAGCAACGCCCGAAGCGTCCCCAAACCAGCCACGGTCAATCCGTTGGACCACGAATGGCTGTTTGTGCTCGCACCCACAGTGAGTGCGTCGGGGGAATCGCCAGGCGTGGACATGCTGCCGAGGGTGGGTTGGACAGTACTGCCGACCTGTCCCTCGTTGCCCGCTGCCGCCACCACCAGCATTCCGTTGGAAGCGGCCTTCCGGACCGCGTCGGCAAACGGGTCGCACGCCTGGCCCGCCGGATAGCCGCAAATCGCACCCGCATCGGTGGGGCCGGAAAAGGCGGGTGCGCCCAGCGAGAGGACGGCGATGTCCATGCCGTCGCTGAATGCGTCCTCCAAGGCCGAAATAATCGCCTGGCCCGAGGTGGAATCATTGACACCGGGGGAGCCGAAGACTTTATAGCTGCCGAGATACGCCTTGGGCGCAACGCCCGTGATGGTGTCGGACGGGCCGACCGCGGTGCCGCCAGCCGCGGCCATTGCGACTGCCGTGCCATGGCCGATGTGGTCGCGCGGTGTGTAGTCGTCAGGGCGTGAATTCGCCGCCGGATTGGAGCCGCTACCGGCAGCTACGTACGGCACATAGCTGCGCGCCACGATCACCCGGCTGTTGGTGTACTTGGTGCAATCGAGGGCGAAAAGGGGCATGGATGCCACGGAACAAGTGGGGAAATTCGCGGGAGCCGTGAGGCTGCTGTCCTGGAATGCCGGGTTTCCGGTGTCGATTCCGGAATCGATAATCCCGATCCTGACCCCCTTGCCCGCATTCGACCCGACCCCAAGCAGGCTCCAAGCGGCTGGCACGTTCACCAGTTGCACGGCGCGGTCGAGCGTGGGGCGGAAGTCGGGGTCGCGAACAATGTATCGGAC
>CAITMP010000551.1 GCA_903893525.1 uncultured Acidobacteriia bacterium
CATCTTCGGGTTTACGTCTCCGGAAGCGCTGGTATTGGCGGAGAAGTGCGGGATCGCATTCCAGCTGACGAATATCCTGAGGGATGTTCGGGAGGACTGCGAACTAGGCCGGCAGTACTTGCCGACGGAGGACCTGGAGCGCTTTGGTCTGACGGCGGCGGAGTTGGTGGCAGGAGGTCGGAGCGAGAAGTTTGCGGCTCTGATGGAGTTTGAGCTGGAGCGGGCGAAGGGGTATTACGACGAGTCGGCCCCGCTGTTGGGGATGATCCTGCCGGAGTCGCGGGCGTCGCTGTGGGCGTTGATTACGATTTATTCGAGCCTGCGGGACAAGATCGCGGAGTCGCCCACGGATGTTCTCGGCGGGCGGGTTTCTCTCTCGAAGATGGAAAAGATTGTGATCGTACTGCGCGCGTTTACGGGGTTCCTGTAGCGGTTGGGGTACGGCGACGACAACACTTCATCCGAATGGGAGACAATGGAGTTTCCGAGCGATCTCCCAGTCCATGATTTCCGAATCAGAGCTTCTCCAACTCCCGAATGATCTCGAATCTTTCCGCGTGGAGCGGACAGTATCGACCGACGATAAAGGGAAGTTCAACGAGGCGGTATGTGCCTTCGCCAATGACATGCCCGCGTCCAAGTTGCCCGGCTATCTACTCATTGGTGCCGATGACAAGACCGGCAAACCGAACGGACTGAAAGCCACGGACAATTTGATGACCCAACTGGGGGGGCTTGCGCTCGACGGCAATATCCTGCCATCGCCAGCCATCACGGTCTATAAGATTTCACTCAGCTCGGGGGAAGGTGACATCGTCATCGTTGAGGTTCAACCGTCGGACCTACCCCCGGTACGTTACAAGGGTCGCACGTGGATTCGCCGCACAGCCCAGAAAGCAGTCGCCAATCAAACGGAAGAGGCCATACTTACGGAGCGGAGAACTGCCGCAGCAAGAACCTTTGATGCGCAACCGTGTGCTGGCGCTACGGTTTCGGACCTTGCCTTGGACTTGTTCACATCCACGTACAGGCCCTACGCGATAGACGCCGAGACCATTGCCGAGAACCACCGGTCGATTGAGCAACAGTTGGCATCACTTCGATTCTTTGATGTGACACGCGGCCAACCGACCAACGCCGGTCTGATCCTATTTGCAAAGGATCTGGCCAACTGGCTGCCCAACGCCTACGTTCAATATGTGCGTTTTGATGGGAGCACCGTGGCTGACGACGTCTTGAGTGAAAAGCGATTCCAAGGCGACTTGCTTACGATGGGTCGAGAACTATCATCATTCGTGGGCCTGATTACCAATCACCGGCCGGTCCGGACATCCCCACTCCAAGAAATCACTGTGTCGGACTATCCCGAAGTGGCGATCCGAGAGCTCTTGATGAACGCTGTACTCCACCGCTCTTACGAAGCGCCTAGTCCGGTGAGGTTTTACCAGTATTCGGACCGGATCGAAATCCAGAACCCCGGCCCCCTTTACGGATTGGCGAGGCCGGAGAACTTTCCGACAGCGACCAGTTATAGAAACCCCGTTCTCGCTGAGGCAATGAAAACGCTGGGTTTCGTGAATCGCTTCGGTCGGGGCGTGATAAAGGCACAGGCAGCGCTCAAGAGAAATGGAAACCCTCCCGCGGAGTTCAACTTTGGTGATCTGCATTTTGGTGTGACGATTCGGGTACGCCCGTTTGGGATGCGAGCATGACAACCGTCACTTTCTTCAATAACAAGGGTGGCGTCGGGAAGACATCCCTTGTCTACCATCTCTCGTGGATGCTTTCCGACTTGGAAATACCAGTACTGGCGGTCGATCTGGACCCCCAGGCAAATCTAACGGCCATGTTTCTGGAGGAGGATCGCCTCGAAGAGATTTGGCCCGACGGCCCCGACCACCCGGCGACCGTTTATGGTGCCATCCGACCAATACTCCGTGGCATCGGCGATATTCACGTGCCTCCCGTGGAGTTCGTCGCTCCGAACCTCGGGCTTTTGCCGGGTGACTTGGGCCTTTCATCCTTCGAAGACAAGCTATCTGACGCTTGGCCGAGGTGCCACAACAAAGATGAAGCCGCGTTTCGGACCCTTACGGCGTTCCATCGCTTGATGGAGGCGATGTCTGGGGATTGGGCCCAAGTGGTTTTGGTGGATGTCGGCCCCAACCTTGGAGCAATCAACCGGGCGGCGCTGATCGCAACGGACCATGTTGTCATGCCGCTGGCAGCGGATCTTTTCTCACTGCAAGGTCTCCGAAATTTAGGCCCAGCCTTGGCCGCTTGGCGCGGCGCTTGGCAGGAATTAAGGCCAAAGGCACCCAAAGAACTGCCTCTTCCCAAGGGATCCATGACACCGGCGGGATACGTCGTGATGCAGCACGGAACAAGGGACAGCCGACCTGTCAAGGCATATCAGAAATGGGTTGACCGAGTACCTGAGGTCTATTCGGAATTTGTTCTTGAGAATGAAGAGCCTCCCACGGGCACGAAAGTGGAAAACGATCCAAACTGCCTGAGCCTACTCAAGCACTATCGGAGTTTGATGCCCCTTGCAATGGAGGCACACAAGCCCATGTTTCACCTCAGGCCAGCCGACGGAGCGATCGGAGCACATGGGGCAGCCGTGCAGGATTGTGGCAGGGATTTCGAGAAGCTTGCCTATAAAATACTTGCGAAGGTGTTCTAGTTTTCGGTCGGAGTCTTTTCGATGTGGTCGACCATGATGGTTTCGACCGCGTCCTTACGGGATTCCAACTTGAGGCCCATCGACTGCAGTGCCGTAAAGATCGACCCGCCATTTCCGGGGTCCGAAGCTGCATCACCTGGGTTTGCCGAGGCACCACCCGCTCCTCCGGGCATTGCACCGGCGGGAATATTCACGCCCTGCGCACGGGCCACGCGCATCAGGTCGGCCATGGAGAGATCCAAGGAAACTTGGTAGTTGCCCTTCAGCTCGGTCTTATCCAGCACAGGCTTGTCCACGAAGCGCGCTACCATTTCGGCAAACTGCGTCATGGTCGCCCTGGACATCTCCATATGCATGTTTCCATCCGCGCCCATGCTGGCCTTGGTAGTGGAGCCGCCGGGCGACGTGATGGTAGCTCCGCGACCATCACCGCTTTGCTTGATGCTCATGGCACCCTCATTGGTGGCAATCGTTGCGCTGCCCTTTTCCGGGGCGGCGGGAGGTGCATCCGGCTGGACGGTCGGCTCCGGAAGCGCGTCCTTCAGCTTGGGACCGCCTTTGGCGACCACAAGCGCGTACATCGCGTGGTCCTTGGTCTCCTTGTGGATGGTCAACTTGAAACGGTCCGCGAGGAGGGCCTTCATCATCTCGGGCAGGTCGTCTTTGGTGGCCCCTTCCGGCAGCTTGGCGAGAATGTCGAAACGCTCGTTCTTGAGCCAATCCGGACCGCTAAGCTGGTACAGCTTGATCTTGTAGGCCAAGCAGATCATGTCGGAGAGTGAGGTGTAACCAATGTCGACCCGGCCTGCGTCGAACTTGGTCCCCACGTGCATCTTGCCGCCTTGGGCGACCATCATCGGGTTGATCGGAGGCGCCGACTTTATCGTCGCCACTTCAAACGTCTTCGGCGCGGCGACGGGGGCCTGCGCGCTCAACAAAACCGAAGAAACAAACCCCGCAACCAACAATTTTTCGACGAATCCGCTGTACATGCAACCTCTCCCTGAATTATCACACGGCTCGCCAAGGTCTATTCGACCACATGTTCGTTGAGGAACCATGCCTGGAGCTCACCCTTGGCGATCACATCCCCCACCAGCATGTCGTTGGTGGCATCGTCACCGGATTGTGCCGCTGCCGCTGCAAATTCGTGGGACTCCTTCAAGATGACCTCATGGGCTTCCAGCAGCCGGGCAATCTGTGTCCGCCAGTCCTCACGGTCCTTCGGGGCGCGCGGAATGCGGGTCAACTCGGCAACATCCGAAGCCATGGCGACCGCGATACCACCCAGGAGCTGAACGCGTTCGGCCAGCGTATCGACCAGTTCGGACTGCTCGCCGAAGTGCTTGTCGAAGAGCAGGTGGAGTTGTTGGAAGTGGGGCCCGGAAACCTGCCAGTGGTGCTTCTTGTAGAGATCGCGCAGGGTAAGGGTGTCCGCAAGGACCTGGTTCAAGTTGGTGGCGCTCGCGAG
>CAITMP010000552.1 GCA_903893525.1 uncultured Acidobacteriia bacterium
CAGGTCTGGGCCTCGCGGAATTCGACGGTGTGGCCGAGGCGTTCCAGCACCGTTACGACGGCCTTGCCCGTCTCGGGGAAAAGCGTGTCGTTGTAGCAGGCGACGAAGAGGGAGATGAGCATGGGGTGCGCTGTTCCCAAGCCAATCCGGGATGGACGGCTTGAAGTTCTTATTTTACGTGGTGGAGTCGGCGGCGGTCCCCAGGAACGGCTCGTACGATGCCGTGACTCCGCGCTGGAACGCATCCCGGATCTTTTCGGCGTCGCGGCTGCGTAGCGCCTCCAGCAAAGGGCGGTGGCTGTCGACCACGTCGTGCAGCCGGTCCAAATGCTGGGAACGCAGCACGCTGATGAACGCGAACAGCGGTGCCACCAGGGTTTCCAGCATGCCGCACAGCGTTTCGTTGCCGGAACATTCCCACACATAGCGGTGGAAGTCCAAATCCGCCATCGCGGCCGCATAGTAGCCGTTGGATTCCACGCTGACACCGAGCGACTCCAAGCGCTTGCCCAGCTCTTCGAAATGCTCATCCGACATTCTCCGGGCCGCCGCCAATGCTGCCGAGACCTCCAAAGTGACCCGAAGTCCCAATCTCTCCTGGATGTCTTTGGATGTGAGCGTGGTGACCGTGGTGCCGTGGTTTTCGCGCCGCGTGACCAGCCCTTCGTGCTCCAGACGCCGCAGGGCTTCGCGGACGGTTGCCTGACTGACGGAAATTTCGCGCGCAAGCACCAACTCCCGAAGCGGGGTGCCCGGCGTGTAGCGGCCCTCGTAGATTCCCTCGCGCAACAGGAGGGCAACTTCGGAAACCCGCGAAGTCTTGTGTCCTGAATCTGCCAACGGCAGAAGGATACCACGGGGCGCGTGATTTTCGTGCCTCTTGACTCCCGGCAAAATTATCGATAATGTGTTTGTCGGGCCCGGATACGTGCCCACCCGTCTCCAGGAAAGGGAGTTGACCATGCGGATCACTTCTCAAAACATTCTCCGGACCGTCGCAGCACTTGTGCTGGCCGCTTCCGGTACAGTCCCATCGTTTGCGCAGCTCGGCGGCGGCTCCATCATTGGTTTCGTCCACGACCCCAGCGGTGCCGCCGTTCCCGCCGTCCACGTCACAGCCCGCAACCAGGACACCAACGAGCAGCGGGCCGTCTCCACCAACGGCGAGGGCTATTACGAATTCCCGCTGCTGACCGCAGGCCGTTACCAAGTCACCGTGGAGGCAACCGGATTCAAGAAGGTGGAAGGCGAAATCTTCACCCTCAACACCGGCACGCGCCCCCGTATCGACCTGACGCTGGTCCTGGGCGATGTGAGCGAAAAAATCGACGTGGACGCCACCGCTCCGCAGATCAACACGTCGACGACCGATCTCGGAGTCGTCATCACCCGCGAGCGCGTCGACGAACTACCCCTCAATGGACGCAACTTCCAGGAATTGGTCGGTCTCCAGGCGGGCGTGAACGTCGCGCCCTCCAGTTCGGCCGGAGCCCGGGGCGGCATTTCGTTCCACGGCTCCTCAGCTCTCGGCACGAGCTTCCTGATGGACGGCGTGGACATGTCCTTCGGCGAAGTGAACGGTGCAGCCAGCATGCAGTCTGCGGGCGGGGGCGGAACGCTGCTGAACACCATCAGCGTGGAGGCGATCCAGGAATTCAAATCCACGTCGAGCGCCGCTTCGGCCGAATACGGAAGATCCGGGGGCGGCGTCCTCAACGTGACCACCCGCTCGGGCTCGAACCGCTTCCAC
>CAITMP010000553.1 GCA_903893525.1 uncultured Acidobacteriia bacterium
CCCACCTCACCGCCCCTCCAGCTCCCGTAGCGCCCTGGCCGCCACCGCATTCCCCGGCTTCCGCTCCATCAATTGCCGCAACACCGCGCCCGCCTGGTCCCTCTGGCCGGTCGTGACGTAGATCCGCGCCAGGTTCATGTACAGTTGTTCGTCATCGGGGTCGACCGAGATTCCGTATCGGAACGCGGCGATCGAATCGTTCGCTTGGCCGAGCTTCGCGAACAGCACCCCAAGGTTGTTGATCGCCCCGGTATGATCGCGCCGCGCCGCGATCGCCTTTTCGAAACGTTGCCGGGCCGAGCCCAAGTCGTTTTCCTCCCCAGCCAGGATACCGAGCTGGTTCCATGCATCGGCGTACTGCGGGTCCACCGACACAGCACGCTCGAACGCGGATTTCGCTCCCGCCCGGTCCCCCAGTTTTAGCAGGGATTCGCCCGCACCCTCAATCGCCGGTGCGTAGCCGGGACGGACGCCGAGGACGCGGTTGAATGTAGTGACCGCATCCTTGTGCCGACCAAGTTCCTGCTCGATCCGCGCGGCGGCGATCAGCGCCTTCCAGTTCTCGGGGCGAGCACGGACGGCTTCCTCCAGATACGGCAGCGCTCGTTCGGGGTATCCCGCCCAGTAGTAGGCTGCACCGAATTTGAAGTAGCTGCGGCGCGGCTCGGAGTAGTATTTGCCGGGGAAGGGAAGGGCCAGGTCGCGGTGGCGGTCCATCTGGCGGAGGTCGGCACGCCTCGTCGCCTCCGTGGGGATGCCCGCGTAGATCTTGCTGGCCCGGCTTTCGGCGTCGATGAGCACGGTCATTGGCGGCGAAAGCGGGGCGCGGTATTCCAAAAGGTAGCGGCGAAATAGGGTCCAGATGGCCGGGGCGTCCTCTCCCGCCTTGGTGAGGTCGATCCCGTCCGCCGCTTGCCCGGTATGGAGCACCAGAAATGCCGGGCCGCGGTGCCGCTCCGGCGTGGGAACCGGTTCGCGCAGCCAGACGTCGGCCGATTCCGGCAGGTTCTTTCCGACTACAGGGGTAACCGTCCATGCGGCCCGAGTTGCGAATGGCCTGAACGCCGTTTCGGGTGAGCCCTCAGTGAGCGTGTTGACCCCGTCGACCCGCAGCGGAAATTCCTCCTTCAGTCCGGATGGCCAATGGACTGAAACCGTTCCATTTTCGGGCCGGACTCCGAAATAGAGCGTCTTGGAATGCTGCGACAGGAATCCCGAGCCGGCTTGGAGCCACTGTGCCGCCCCGCCGATTTCGACGCGCGCCCCGATCGCGTCCCGGTTCGACTTCACGCCCCTGAGCCGGACCCCCACTCGTGGACGCCCTTGGCCCACATTGTTCCGCATCGCCCGGATCTGGGGTCCGAGGCGGTTCTTCAGGATGATGTCCGGGGCTCCGTCGCCATCGAAATCCGTGACGGCGAAGGACCGTGTGTCGTCGGCAAGATCCAGCCCGCTCACTCCGGACGCGTCGGTATACCCCTTGGCACCCCACGAGTAATATACGTTCGGCTGGTGTCCGCTCCAGGACGCCTCCTCCCGGATCATCTGGTTCAGTGCGTTCCAGCCGTTTTCGTAGGCCGGAGCCTCGCCCGCTGCGGCTGGAGTCTTCGAGACCACTTGACGCCAGAAGAAGCTTTCCAAATCCGGGCCGTTGCCGTTGGTGACCATTCCGGTGGCGACGAGGATGTCCGGGTGCCCGTTCAGGCGGAAGTCGAACCCGCCCGAACCCCAGGCCCAACGACCCATTTCGACATTCTGCGCCGCCCCGACGTCCTCGAACGTTCCGTCGCCCTTGTTGCGGAAAAGGGAATTGCCCTTGGCGTGGTTCCGCCATGCATCTGGATCTCGGGCCAGGGGGAAGAACGCGGGATCGGCCATCACCCGCTCGCCGGCGGCGGTCCACATGTTGGACACGTAGAGATCGGGACGTCCATCGCCGTCGTAGTCGAACCAGGCCGAACTCATGCCGGGGCCGGAATCATCGACTCCGGCTGCTGCTGCGTCGTCGTGGAATTTGCCGTTGCGGTTGCGATAGAGGTTGTCGCGCCCGAAGTCGTTGACCACGTGCAGATCGGGCCAGCCGTCGCCGTCAACATCAATCCACGTTGTCGCAAACGAGAACCGATCGTTGTTCTCGTCCAAGCCGACCTCGGCGGTGACGTCCTCAAAAACACCGTCCGCCTCGGTCAGCATGTTGCGGAAGAGGAAGTTCGGCGGGCCGTTGCGCGCGTCCTGGTAGGG
>CAITMP010000554.1 GCA_903893525.1 uncultured Acidobacteriia bacterium
GTTGGCGGCCGGTTTGGTGGCTGCCGGACTTTCTGCCTCCCCCGTGGCGGTGCTCACGCTCAGCTCCAGCCTGGCCATTGCCTTCGGGGTCGCCTTTCTCGCGCTGAACGCCTGGATGATTCATCAAGATCAGCTTATCGCCGGGATGCGTCGCCAGATCGCAACGAAGGAAGCTTTTGAACTGGAACGAGTCTCCGTACCGCCTGCGACCGAATCGTCCGAGGAAGCGGAGCTGCAACGCCTTCACCTGCTCGCAACTGAACTTCGTCGCTCCAAGAAGGAATCGACGGCCACGACGACCCGCGCTCGAACCAACGCTCTGCTTCAGTTGATACCCGGCGCCAGGATCCCTATGAAGGAGTTGCAGGACGCCGGAAATGCATCGCCTGAGGCCGCGTTGCAGTCGAGCTTGGCCGCATTGCGACGCGGCGATCTGCGCCGCTATGCAAATCTCCATCTCGGCACAGCCGCGAACGAGCTGGACTCCCTCACTCAGGAACAGATCCAGAAGGAAACCGAACGAGTAGCCGAAGAGAGCCGGGCTTCTGACGCGCGCGGCGATTCGGTGGAACTCCTTTCCGTTGAACCAGACGGCGAAGACACGGTCCGGGTGAAGGTACTCGTTCACCGTCCCGGCAAGGACGACCAGGAGGAAATCACCGTGCTGGGCCGTTCTCAAGCCGAGTGGAAATGCCTGCCGGTGACCATTGTTCCCTCGCCAAAGAAACCCTGATTTCACCCGACAGCCTATGAAACTTCGTCCGCTTGCCACCGTTGCCTTGGCTCTGGGCTTGATCGGCTCGACGGCATGGATCGTTCACCACATTCGGGATCAGCAGGATGAACTCCTGACTCTCCACCAACACTTGCAAGCCCTCGAGACTCAGGAATCAAAAGTTGCCAGGGGGCATTCCTCGGAAAGCGCAGCGCATTCCAAAGCGCCTTCAGCGGAACTCCTCAAGGCACGCGCTGCCGTGGCGGCGTTACGTGACCGTTCGGGAGGAGACGCGGCCCCACGACTGCACGCGAACCGGACGGACTCCACTTCCGCCCAGGACGATTTGCACCGGCTCATGAAAGGGCGACTGCCATCGAATCAGCCGGATTTTGTAGCCGCCGCCGGAGTGCGGAATCTTGGTTTCGGAACTCCCGAAGATGCGCTGGAAACATTCTGGTGGCACTTCGCAGCCTCAGGTCGAGCGGACTCAGAAACATTCGAGAAGCTGTGGTGGAGTCCTGAGGGTGCAGCGCCCGACGGTTATCATTTCGAAATTGGGTTGGGTATGGGAGTGGGCGCCTTCACCGGTTACCGAGTGTCCGGGCGCGACAACGTATCCGCCGACGAAGTGGTGTTCCATCTCGAACGGGAGGAGCGCGGCAGCGTGGTCGAGGAAGACGCGAGGTTCATTCGAATCGGCGACCATTGGGTCCGGAAGCCAGTCGTCCGACTGGTCAAAAACGACAAATAGATGGCGATGCGCCGTCAATCATAATACTTCCCCGGAAGTGCTGCTATCGGCGCAGCCCATGTCGAATTGCAACCACTTCAGCGGTTGCTCGGAATTGGCGTTGGCGATTCAGTCGGGAGCTGGAAACGGGGACCATCGGAATAAGGGAGAGCCCTTGAACGGTATCTGCGAGCGTTATCTTCGTGGCGCAAAGCCAGGAACTCGACACATTGGTGCCATCTCACATGGCTGGTCGAATGAACAAACGGACAGGGACAATCCTGGGAGGTTTTTTCGTCATCCTTCTGGCATTGGGTAGCCTTGCATGGAGGCCGTCGGCGAGGCTGGAGGATCCGGTCGTCCTGCGGTTGAAGGGCTATCATTGGGTCGCTAGGCAGGACCTGTGCTATGCGCAATTGGAACTGGTGAATCGATCAACCAACGTCGTGTCCTACCCGGTATTCCAAGACGACCTTTTACGTCTTTCGCCCAGGTTGACGCGAACCGACCAGTGGCCAGGGTGGGAATACCGGACAATGTCGTCCTCGTCCCCAGGAACGGTCAGCGTGATGCACACTCTCGCCCCGGGAAAAACGGTCA
>CAITMP010000555.1 GCA_903893525.1 uncultured Acidobacteriia bacterium
GCCCGTGAAATCCGGGGCACGCAAAGGCGATGCCGCCGGGTGCACGCGAAGCGATGGATCGGGCACGTAGCGGTCCCACGCGATCACCCCGCGTTCCACGGTAATCACCGGACCAGCCGCAAACTCCCGCCACGAGGGGGTATCGTAGCTGTAGTTCGTAATGGGGTAGACAAGAACTTGGCGCACCAATGGGGGCAAACCCGCGTCGCGCCAGCGGTGGGTGACAACTGCGGCTAGATTGCCGCCAGCGCTGTCGCCGCCCACCGCAATCCGGGATGGATCCACATCCAGTTCGCCCGCAAGTTCAAGAACGGCCCGGGTCGCCGCGAAACAGTCGTCGGGAGCGGCGGGGAATGGATGTTCCGGTGCCAAGCGGTAATCCACGGCAACAACCACGCAGTTTGCGTCCACCGCTATCTGCCGAAGTGCCGAATCGTGGGTTTCCAAATCGCCGAACGTGAACCATCCCCCGTGGTAGTACACGAAAACCGGCAGGGTGCCCGGTGCTGGACGATAAATGCGGACGGGAACGCCGCCCAACTCCCGGTCCTGCAAGGCAAACACGGTGAGACCCGGACCCGCCATCCGGGTCACCTTCCAAAGATACCTGCGGGCCAGCTCAAGCGAGCCGTCCCGGTCGTCCATCGCCGCCATGCGGGCAAAGACGCGCTGGACGGCCTCGGAAAATTCAGGCATCAAGGAACCGGGCTAGACCAAAACCGTGAATGCCGATTCGGTCCGTTGAACGGGGCGGTACAACGTATCGCGCTCAAACGGCTCCCGCCCGGCCAACCGGATCAGCCGCAGCAGGTCCGTCCGCCGCAGCGATTGCGAAACGGTCGAGCCCGCCTCGTGGTAGATCTTCTCTTCAACCACCGTGCCGTCGATGTCGTCCGCGCCGAAGCGCAGTGCGACCTGAGCCACCGCCGGCGTCATCATCACCCAGTAGGCCTTGATGTGCGGGATATTGTCCAGCATCAGGCGCGCGACCGCGATGTTCTTTAGATCGTCGAAGCCCGTAGTTTTCGGGATATGCGAAAGCGCCGTGTTTTCCGGGTGGAAGGCCAGGGGGATGAAGGTCTGGAAACCCTTGGTGTCATCCTGCAACGAGCGCAGGCGGACCATGTGGTCGACGCGGTCCTCCTCGTTTTCGATGTGTCCGTAGAGCATCGTGCAGTTGGAGTGCAAGCCCAGTTCATGCGCGGTCCGGGCCGTTTCCAGCCACTCGTCGCCGGTCAGCTTGTGGTCGCAGATGATGCGGCGGACGCGCTCGGAGAAAACTTCCGCACCACCGCCCGGAAGCGAGTCCATGCCGGCATCCCGAAGGCGGATCAGGACTTCGGAAATACTCAGCTTCTCGCGGCGCGCGAAATAGCCGATCTCCACCATCGTGAATGCCTTCAGGTGGATCTGCGGATAGCGTTCCTTCAGGCCGCGGAGCATCTGGCAGAACCAATCCAAGTTCAGCTCCGGGTGCAGTCCGCCCACGATGTGGAATTCGGTGATGGCCTCTTTCCAACCCTTGCCGGCGGTTTCCCAGACCTGCTCCAGGGACATCGTGTAGGAGTTGGGGTCGCGGCGCTGCTTGCCGAAGGCGCACAGGCGGCAACTGGCGACGCAAACGTCGGTCGGGTTGATGTGCCGGTTGACGTTGAAGTAGGTGGTGTTGCCGTGCATCCGCTCGCGGACAATATTGGCAAGGTAGCCGACGCCCAGGATGTCGCCCGACCGGTAGAGCGCCAAGCCGTCATCGTAGGATAGCCGTTCGCCGTCGAGAACTTTGTCGTGCAGTGAGGCCAGCCGACGGTCTTCAAATTTGGGAAGTAGTGCGCTCATGGCGTTAGATTCGGTTCAAAGCTTTTGGGAATTCACGAAGATGTCAGCCGCCCAGAAGACGAAGAATAGCACGCTGACCCAGCCATTCATGGTGAAAAATGCCGCGTTGACCTTGGAGAGGTCGGTCGGTTTCACGAGGCCGTGCTCGTAGACCAGCAGAGCTGTAACGGCCACCACACCGACCACAGCCAGTACACCCAACTGGAGTTGGACCACCAACACCAGCAGCGAAACAATCATGAGGACATGCAGGAGCTTGGCCACCAGCAGCGCACGGGCGATTCCGAGCGCCTTCGGGATGCTGAACAAGCCGTTTTCCAAGTCGAATTCGTAGTCCTGGCACGAATAGATGATGTCGAAGCCAGCCGTCCAAAACATCACAGCGGCGGTGAGCAGCAGAATCCGCGCATCGAGCGAGCCCCGCACCGCTATCCATGCGGCGGCGGGCGCAATGCCAAGTGCGAAACCGAGCACAAGGTGCGACATCCGGGTAAAGCGCTTTGTAAAGGAGTACGAGAAGACGATTGCGAGCGCCAGAGGTGCCAACTGGAAGCAGAGCGGGTTCAACAGCCAAGCCGCCAGCAGAAAAGTCCCGGAGGACGCGACAGTGAAACCCCAGCCAAACGTTTTCGAAAGCAGCCCGGCCGGAATGTGCCGCGTCTTCGTGCGCGGATTGCGTCCATCGATATCGGAATCCACCAGGCGGTTGAAGGCCATCGCGGCTGAGCGCGCACCCACCATCGCCAGCACAATCAGGCACAGGACGCGGAATCCCCCCGATACAAAGGTGCCGCTCTCACGGAACGCCAGCAGCGCACCCGTCAGGGCGAACGGCAGAGCGAACACGGAGTGCTCGAACCGGATCATTTCCAAGGTGAGTTGAAGGCGCTTCAGGAACATGCGTGGTAGGACGATACCATTTTATCGGATGCGCAGAGTGTGGGTTCCGGTGCTGATCGTTTTGGTGCTGTCCGGGTGCGGCGCCGACCAGTCGTCGAAGGGTGGCGGCGCCGGTGGCGAGGCTCTTTCGCGCCTCCGCCTGCCAGACGGATTCGAAATCCATGCCGAATTGCTGACAACGCCCGTGCAGCAGCAAATCGGCATGATGTACCGCAACAAGCTGGACCACGACGCCGGCATGCTGTTCGTCTATCCCGTGCCCCAAGCCATGCCTTTCTGGATGCACAACGTGAACCTGCCCCTCGACATCGTTTTCATCGGCAGCGACCGGAAGGTGGTCGAGTTGGTGGAGAACGCCGAGCCCTGCCTGGGCGAGTCCGGCAAGTGCCCCACCTACGGTGGCCGTGTTGGTGCCCAGTTCGTGCTGGAGATCAACGGGGGCGACGCGGCCAAGCACGGTGTCCGCCTGGGAACCACGATTTCTTTTTAGGAACAAGATGAACGAAGAGCAGTTGCGTAGTTTGCTGGAGGATGTGCGGAGCGGTGCCACCGGTGTCGATGCCGCGTTGGAACGCGTGCGGCATATGCCGTTCGAGGACCTGGGATTCGCCAAGGTGGACCACCACCGCGCCCTGCGGCACGGCATGCCGGAGGTGGTCTTCGGCCTCGGCAAGACGGCCGACCAAGTGGTGGCGATTGCGGGAAAGCTGCTGGAACGCTCCGAAAACGTTCTGATCACACGGACCAATCCGGTGATGGCGGAGCGCGTGGTCCGGGAACTGCCCGAGGCCGAGTATTTCCCCATGTCCGGCGCGATCCGATTCTGGCGCAACCGCACCATTACCGGGAAAGGCAAGATCGCGGTCGTCTGCGCGGGCACCAGTGACATTCCTGTGGCCGAGGAGGCGCAAGTTACGGCCGAAACCATGGGCAACGAAGTGATTTCGATCCACGACGTCGGCGTAGCCGGCATCCACCGCCTGCTCCAGAACCGGGAACGCCTAACGGAGGCGCGGGTGGTAATCTGCTGCGCGGGAATGGAGGGCGCATTGCCCAGTGCGGTCGGAGGCATGGTTTCCGCACCCGTGATCGCCGTGCCCACCAGTGTCGGGTACGGGGCCAGTTTCCATGGCTTGGCGGCACTCCTGGGGATGTTGAACAGCTGCGCAAGCAACGTGACCGTGGTCAACATCGACAACGGATTCGGCGCGGGTTACGTTGCTGCGATTATCAACCGCCTGTAGGCCCAAACTCATGCAACGAATCAGCAGACTGCTCTACCCCAACTCGACCCGCTCGGTCCCTTCGGTTCTCCCGGCTGCGGTACTCACCCTAACCATTGCGTTCGCCGTAATCGCGTTGCCCGCCCCCCAGCAGCCAACCCCGAACGGGGTAACGGCCGGCCAGGATTCACCCTGGCTCAAATGGATCAACGAGGACGTGGCCTATATTGTCCGCAGCGACGAGCGCGCGACGTTCCTCAAGCTGGCCTCCGACGAGGAGCGTGAAAAATTCATCGAGCAGTTCTGGCTGCGTCGCGACCCCACGCCCGGCACCGCCGCCAACGAGATGAAGGAGGAGCACTACCGCCGGATCGCCTCCGCCAACCAACGCTTCAGAACAGGTCGCGGCCTCGCCGGATGGAAGACGGATCGCGGTCGTATTTACATCACCTACGGCCCGCCCGATCAGATTGAGTCCCATGCCGCGACCACGGGTAAAGCGGCCAGCCACCTGTGGCACTACAAATTCATCTCGGGAGTCGGCAACGATGTCCTCATAGAGTTTGTCGACACCAAGGGGACCGGCGATTTCGCCATGACCACCGACCCGTCGGCCCCGCTCCCGCGCTAGCGGCAACGGGACGGTCATGAACCCGTAATCGTGCTGTTTTGGGCGTATGGTCTAATGAAAGCTTGCCGTCTATGTCCAGTTTTGGAACACTGGTGCGAAGAAACGCCCTTGCTGCCACCCGTCGTGTCCGGGAATGGGGTATGGTCGCCA
>CAITMP010000556.1 GCA_903893525.1 uncultured Acidobacteriia bacterium
GGATCCGACAGCGGCCCGTACAACTCGCCCCGGAGCACCGGTTGGAAATGGATGGTTTGTTCCGTACAGTCGTCGAAGCCAATGCGAATCGTGTGCGGACCTACGATCTCAAAATTCTGAACACGGCACGTCCAGTAGTTCAAATTCCGTCGTCATGAAAGTGTGGAATGTTTTGCGAGACGCACTGACGGCATCCGCATCACCAGTCAAGGGCGGCGTTCGGATGACGCGACCGCTTTCGACAGGGTCTCGATCACCAAGTCGTTGAACGGGACGCCTTCACGGCTGGACCGGTCGGCGAAGTACTGGCGCAGTTCTTCGTTCAGTCGAACTGTAGGCCCGCGGTAGAACCTGCCCCGGACGGTGCCCGGGGGAAGCTCCGTGATCTCGGGTATGTCGGACGTGTCAATCTCGCTTTGCGGGCGGTCCATCAACGCCAAAATCTGTTTCTTGTGCAGGTCGGAAAACGGCCTGTTGAAGAGTTCGTCTTCAGAAAATTGAATCAGCATAGAGTTTCCTTTCGCGACTCGTGGCTTCTCGGGCTGAGATGATCCGCACGACCTTGTCGCCGACGTGGGTATGGACGACAGTCAGGAAAAGGACGGTCCCTGAGGCGAAACCTATCGCGTGCCAGCGCTCCTCGCCTTCAACCACGCGTTCGATGTATTCCAGGACGTTTGGATCGGCAAAAACGCGTGAGGCAACCTCGAAAGCAACGCCATGCTTCTTTTGGTTGATCTCGTCCTTTGCGTCGTCCCACTCGAACCTCACAACTCCAGAATAACGGTGCTGGCCGATTTGGTCAATCAAGTCCCACGTGGACGGGATGCCGGAAATTGGCCCGCCAATTCCGTACACGCCCGCTTTTGGGGCCGTCTTTAGTGCCTATGTTTAGTGCCCATAGATACCCAGGCAGCCATTTTGACCCACCCCCTCCCCGAATCCACCTACAACAGTTTCGCCAACATCTTGACAAGGTGTGTCCCGGCTCCATAGTTCGTTTTCTATCCCCCCTTCCTGACGCCAAGATGTCCACATGACGCGTTCAGTGGCAGTCTGGACCCACCACTGTCTGTCCCTTGCGCTATGATCGTCAAAGTGAAGGTTCGGGAATTGGTTCGGCTACTCGAATCGAACGGTTGGCTCCTGAGAGCCACCAAGGGTAGCCATCGCCAGTTCCTCCACCCGTACAAAGGTATGGTCGTTACGGTGCCCGGCAACTTGGGTACCGATGTTCCAATCGGCACGCTCAAGTCCATTTTGAAGAGTTCGGGACTCGATACCAAACAGGAAATGCCATGACGTATACCGTTATCTTCGAACAAGGATCAACCTCTTGGGGTGCCTACGTTCCGGACCTCCCTGGAGTGATCACCGTCGGAAAATCACGCCAGGAAGTCGAGACCCTGATCCAGGAAGCCATCGAGTTCCACGTGGAGGGTATCCGCGAAATGGGCCTACCCATCCCTGTGCCCGCCAGTTTCGCCGGAGCCGTGGAAGTCCGCCCTGCCGCCTGAATCCTCAGTTATCTGAACCGACAAATGGCCTTTTCGGGTGTCAGGCCATTTGCAGTTCCCACTTGGATGCCATCTCGACGAACGCCCTTTCGCATCTCGGCCATTCGTGCAGGGTGGCCGGATCGCAGCGCGGGAGCCGCCGGATGCGGCGCCAAGGATCAGAGGAACCACCCGTCCAGCCGCTTCCGGCGGCTTAACCCGCGCGATGTCCTCAAAATTCGGCTCCATTCGGCCAAACAAGAGTCCCGACTTCCGAATCCAGCGTAACGCGCTCGAAGTATGCGGGATCCGACAGCGGCCCGTACAACTCGCCCCGGAGCACCGGTTGGAAATGGATGGTTTGTTCCGTACAGTCGTCGAAGCCAATGCGAATCGTGTGCGGACCTACGATCTCAAACTTCTGGACACGGCACATCAAGTGGTTCATATTCCGTCCTACCTTAGCGGTTCAATGGGATTCGCCGCCCGACCGGAATGGAGCAGCGCC
>CAITMP010000557.1 GCA_903893525.1 uncultured Acidobacteriia bacterium
CAGGCGGGGAAAGGCTTGGAACCTGTCAGTTATACCAAGATGTTTCCCAACGACGCCGTCACTGACGCCCTTCCGGTTCCCGGTTGGTTCACCCGGCAGGGCTGGGATAAGATGCAGCAGCTGCTGGCCAAGCCCGAGGAATCTCTGAAGGCCGATGCATGGGTGCTTGGTGGTGCCAAAGATCTATCCATTGAAGAACTCAAGACTCTGGCATCCGACTACAGCAAGCGCTACACTGGCGAATTTGTCGATATCTGGAAGAAGTATCTCGCCGCAGCACGTGTTACCCCGTATGCCGATCTGAAGGACGCCGCCGCGAAACTCGAAAAGATATCCGGCGAGCATTCGTTCCTGCTCAATCTGATCGCCCTAGCTTCGGAACACGCGGGGCGGGTTGAAAAATTGAAGCCCATCTTCCAGCCTGTCAAGACGAGCGTACCCGCCGTTGGCGAATTCCAGCCCGGTGCGGACTATCTAAAGCAGTTGGACGTACTAAAGAACCGCCTCGCGAAAGCTGCTGGCAGCACGGGGGCTGCCCATGACCAGGACGTGCAGGAGGTTCGGAGCGCGGCCACCGCAGCGCGTGACGCGGTCGATCAGATCGCACGGATTCCAGGGTTCCGTGGCGACGGCGACTCCGACCAAGCCGTGAAGACCATCCTCCTGATGCCGCTCACCCAGATTGATCCCCTCCTCAGCAAACAAAATGCCGAGGCCGTGAACGGCGCAGCCAGCGACCTTTGCAAGTCTTACGGCCAGCTTGTGCGCCAGCTCCCTTTTTCCGCTAACGCCCAACAGAGCGCCTCCGTGGAAGATGTCCAGCGCGTATTCCAGCCGGAGAAAGGCTTGATGTGGCAGTTCTACAACGATGCACTGCGGGAGAGTCTGGAGTGCCAGGGTGCCGATTGCTCCGCCAAATCCAATCCCAAGTTCAATCTGTCCGTCAGTTTCATTGAGTTTTTCAAGGGCTTGAACCGCTGGAGCCGCTTGCTTTATGGCGGAACCTCGGAGCCTATTATTCGGCTCCAAGTTCGAGCCACCACCATCAACCATCTCAAACAGATGGAATTGGTTGTCGATGACCAGCGTCTGACGCTCCCAGCGGGTGCGAACGAGTACCAGAATTTCTCGTGGGACCTGCGCAAGGCCCAAAAGCTTCAGGGATTCGGAACATTCGAAGGCGAACCGAAGGTCCAGGATCTCTTCCGTATCGATGGCCACTGGGCTCTCTTCCAATGGTTCTTCGATGTGAAGAAAGGCAGCGGGGGATCGGACGGTTTTACCTGGCTTCCGCGCCAAGGCGAAAAGATGGCTGCGGTGATGGACAACGGGAATACCAAGGAATACAAGTTGGAGATTCGAATGGGGGATGGGAGTGGACGTCCCTTGGATCTGCGCTCCCTGGGCACCGGTTCGTGTGTCGCGCCTGTGGCGCACTAACTGGGCGATTGCCGGAATCTTGTAATGACTGCCCAGAACATCGCAGCGCAACCTCCCCCCCCACTGCTGAGGGTGGTTGTGCTGGACGGAGAACAGCCTGAAAGGGCATACGAGTTCCGTCAGCCATTCAAGATCGGTCGCAGCCCTGAATGCGCGGTTTGCGTGCCGAACAAATTCCTTAGTCGGAGCCATGTCGAGGTTGTGTTCGAGAACGGGGAATGGACGGTTCGCGATCTGAACAGCAGCAATGGCATGTTCCTGGGTGACACCCGCGTTGCACGTTATGCGGTAACGGGCAACCCCACGAAACTGCGCCTCGGGTTGGGTGGACCGTTCGTCTCCTTCCATGCGGACGTGCCCTTGTCGGCGCATTTGCCGACCCATCCGGCGGTGCCGCCCGCGCCTTCGGTGCAGAGTTATGTCCAACACTATTTCGGAGAGAAGGAGGAAGGGGCTCCGATCGGGGAGCACACGATGTTTGTTCGGATGGCCTTTTCCGAAGTGCACAAGCGGCACCGCAACCGTTGGCTGATCGTCCTGGGTGCCCTCGCGGTTGTGGTCGTGCTCGTTTCGGGTTATGCAGCCTACCAACATAGGGAGGTCGGCAAGCAGCGTGCACTCGCGGAAAGTGTCTTCTATTCGGTGAAGGCCTTGGATGTTGATATCGCCAATTTCCAGCGGGTCGCGATCGAGACCAACAGCGACAGCTGGTCGAACCAACTTCGCGCCTATCAGGAAAGACGCCGGAAATTGGAGCTCCGCTATGCTCAATTTGCGGCGGCCGTAGGGGGTAGGGACAAGAAGCTCACCCAACAGCAGCAATTGACCATGAGAGTTGCCCGGATCTTTGGCGAGTGCGAGTTGGCGATGCCATCTACGTTCCAAGCCGAGATAGAAAAATACATTCAAAAATGGAAATCCACCGGTAGGCTCGCACGGGCCGTTGCCGCGGCTAACGAAAAAGGTTACACCCGCACGATCGCCAAAGAACTGTTGGCCGTTGGTCTGCCTCCGCAGTTCTTTTATCTTGCGCTCCAGGAGAGTGATTTCGACCCATACATCAGCGGTCCTGAGACCCATATGGGGATAGCCAAGGGCATGTGGCAGTTTATTCCCGAGACTGCTATCAAGTATGGGATGAAAGTCGGTCCACTGGTGGCATTGCGGCGGCCGGATCCATCGGACGACCGCCACCATTGGGACATCGAGACAAAGGCGGCGGCCCAGTATATGCGTGATCTCTACGCCAGCGACGCACAGGCCTCCGGTTTACTGGTTATGGCCTGTTACAACTGGGGCGAGGATCGAGTCCTACCTCTGGTACGCAGTCTGCCAGCGAATCCAGAAGAGCGGAATTTTTGGAAGATACAAGAAAAATATGGACGCAAGTTGCCTGCCGAGACATACGACTATGTCTTGTCAATAGTCTCCGCTGCAATCATCGGGGAGAATCCAAGGCTCTTCGGATTCGATTTCGACAATCCGCTCGGACACCTGGAATCTCAATGATGCGGGCCTCTGGACACTGCCAAGTCTGTTTGGCCGGCTCAAAGGCACCAGCGCCATTAGTACTCGGCTTGAATCGTCACGCGCAGCGCACTCCTTTGCCGGATTGAAAGTTTCCGCAGCAGGGCTAGGTTCTCTTCCAAAACCTAGGCGTACCACAGGGCCGGACCGGTCACGCGGTCGGCGCCGGGGCGTGATGCGCGAACGAATGCGCCAAGCGATCAATGTACCGGCCAACGCTGGTGTAGGAGACCGCGACGGAAAAGACGAACGCACCCACAGCTGTCATCGCCGCTTCGCCGTACTCGCCGGGGTAGTGGGAAGGATGGACTGCCGAGTCCGCGAAGAACGTGCAAACCGCGAAAAACACCGACGAAGTCCAGCGGTTCACCAGGTGGCGCGAAAAAGGCGTGAACGTCATAAGTACGGCGGGAGCCACGGCCAGCAGACCTGTTTTGCCTGCAATCGCGAGATGGGCACCGGTGACTGAGAGCAGATGCCCCTGCACCATCAGCAGGAGGCAGACGCCGCCCGCTTCCGCCGTTTTGTGTCCGCAAAGCGCAACGCGGAATTGGTGACGTTTGTGAAACCAGTTCTGGAGATTCATCTTAGGATACTCAGGGTACCAGCACTACAGTGTTGCGTCCGCCGGCCTTGGCTGCATACAGTCCGTCCGAATGACGGAACAGTACTTCCGCACTCTCCCCTTCGGGCAAGGCAACATCGAACTGGTCGATGTCCAGCGTAGCACCGCGAACTGCCGCCGATTCGCGCTTCAGCCGCTTGGACCGCACTGCAAGCAGGTCGTCGCCCTTTCGCGGTTGTAGACACCGGTCCACGGATCCACAGTTGCCAATCCGAACCGTCCCCGATTCGTCCGGCGATGCCGGCCCTTTTTGCATTTAGGCTGAGAATATTGCGCACCTGGTGCTTGATCCAGCCAAGCCGCTTAGTTGGTTCAGACCGATCTAGTGCTCGGCTTGAATATATTCCTCGTAGGCCGAGGCCGAAAGGAGGTTGTCCAGCTCGGCTGCATCTGCCAAGGAAATCTTGATCAACCAGCCGGAGCCGTGCGGGTCCGAATTGAGGATCCCGGGCTCGTCGTTTAGGGCCGTATTTGCATCAACCACGGTTCCAGAGACCGGAGCGTAGACGTCGGACACTGCCTTGACGGATTCCACCGATCCGAACGAATCACCCACAGCGAGAGCCTTGCCCACAGCCGGGAGATCCACATAAACAATGTCTCCCAATTCCGCTTGGGCGTGGTCGGTAATTCCGATGGTGGCGACCGCGCCCTCCACCGCAATCCATTCATGCTCTTTCGTATACCGATAATTTTCCGGGTAGCTCATTTCGCCCTCCTATAGAACGGTGTCGGCACTGTTTCGGCCAGCACTGCCTGGTTTCGAATCATGATCTCGATCGGGACACCCGGCTTGGCGTGTTCGATCGGCAAGTAGCAAAGTCCTATGTTCTTGTTGACGGTCGGGCCCGGCGATCCGCTGGTCACCCAACCCGCAGGGCTACCGTTGACCGCAACTTCGTATCCGTCGCGCCCGATGCCCCGCCCACGCATCTCGAAGCCGGTCAAGCGGCGTGTGATTGAGTCTTTCTTATCCTTGATGGCGTCGCGACCGATGAAATCCCCTTTTTCGAGCTTCACGATCCAAGCCAATCCGGCTTCGAACGGGTGGATGCTGGCGTCGATCTCGTGTCCGTAGAGGGCCATTGCGCCTTCCAGCCGCAGGGTGTTGCGCGCGCCCAATCCGCAGGGCTTGATGCCGAATTCGGCACCCGCGTCCATGATCGCCGTCCAAACGTGTGCCGCGTTTTCGGGGGCGACGTATATTTCAAAGCCGTCCTCCGCAGTGTAACCGGTTCGGGCCATGCGTGCGGGGACACCGGCGAAGATGCCGTCGGTAAACCAGTAGTAGCGGATGGGGGACAGCGGGGAATCGGTCAGTTTTTGCGCTGTCGCCAGTGCCTTGGGTCCCTGAATCGCGATCTGTGCGTACTTGGGGCTTGCGAATTCGACTTCGCAGTCGAAGCCGGCGTCTTTGTTTGCCGCCGCGATGTGCGCGAAGTCCTTGTCCTGGTTGGAGGCGTTGACGCAGAGGAAATAGGAATCCCCCGCAACCTTGTGAACCAGGATGTCATCGACAAAGCCGCCATGGGAGTACAGAAGGGCCGAATACTGGGCTTGGCCCTCGGCAAGCCGACCTGCGGCGTTGGTGGTGACGTATTCCACCAACTTCAGTGCCTCCGGACCACGTACCTCGATCTCGCCCATATGGCTGACATCGAAGACTCCCACGGCGTTGCGCACCGTGTGGTGCTCGTCGAGCAGGCCGGAGTACTGGACAGGCATGTCCCAGCCCCCGAAATCGACCATCTTCGCCCCGGCTGCCCGGTGCACCTCATTCAGCGGAGTCTTCAGGAGTGGGCTGCTCATGGATTTGTCGGGCGTTGGAAAGACAGCGCCCATTTCATACCGTATTGTAACCGGGAGGTGCTACTGCGTGTCGAAAAGTTCGCCAATCCGGAGATTGGACATCGGGCTGGAAAGGGGCGCCACGTCCTCATTTTCGCCATGAACCTGCACATCGGAATAGATGCCGCCGTTCGGTTCCCGATGGGCCACGAGTCGGCGACCGGCAATGTCGACGACCCAATACTCGGGAATTCCGGCGCGTGCGTAGAGAGCGGCCTTGGTGGTCAGGTCGCTGTAGAGGGTGGAGTCGGATACTTCGACAACCAAGTGGAGGTCGGCGGGTCCGGGCCGCGATTCCACGAAAGTACGCATGTGCCGCTTGAGTGCAATGGCGTCCGGCTCCGGCTCGTTGATCCGGTTGTCAGCCGCCCTTACGTCGATAGGAGCTTCCTGCAAGACAAATCCAGCCCCAAAGACGCTGAAGAGCCACTGCCGGATTAACTCCACGACCAGTATGTGTGGTCCGTTCTTTCCCATCTTGTCGATCAACTCCCCGTCGATGAGTTCCACATGCTGGTCCGCAAATGCCCCGGCAGCTTCCAAAACAGCGCATTCGTCCCGGGTCCACCGCTTGCGGCGTGGCGGCACCGGCGGGATTCCACGGAACGAAGAAGGGAGGA
Source organism: uncultured Acidobacteriia bacterium (assembly GCA_903893525.1). Lineage (GTDB taxonomy): Bacteria > Acidobacteriota > Terriglobia > Bryobacterales > Bryobacteraceae > BOG-234. Next base: position 6,061 of record CAITMP010000557.1, read on the forward strand.
GGGCTTCCAGTTCGGCTGTCGGCATGGCGGTCACTGTTCTTAGATTACCCCAAATCCGGTCCGTCAAATCCAGTGCTTCCGCAGCAGCCACATCTTGATGCCCTGGGTCAGGCCAAGATACGCCAAGAGTGTCGCCAGCAAGATCGGCCAGTACATGTCCGGTAGTTTCGCCATACCCAATGCGGGTGCCAGGGGTGACGACGGAAGCCACGCTCCAAACGCCATGATTGCCGCCGACGTGCCGATCAACGGCCAGCTCGCGCGGCTCTGGAAGAACGGAATGCGATTCGTCCGGATCACGTGGATGATCAGCGTCTGCGTCATCAACGATTCCACG
>CAITMP010000558.1 GCA_903893525.1 uncultured Acidobacteriia bacterium
CCGCCGATTTGAGCATCACCAAGTTATGGGAGAGGCTTGGCGGGTGTGTCAGTTTCAGATTAGCAATTTGCAACGCCCGCTTGGGCCGTCGGCTGACTTGTTCACCGATCTGGTCCGGGGGATCAGGATCGGGCTACGGATGCGGCGGCGGGTGGGCGGTGTTGATGGCGTAGACGGCGTCGCTCAGGAAACGGTGGAAGGACGGGTTCTGGACGAACTGTTTGTAGAAGTCCACATCCTTTAGGAATACCTGCATGACTTTGCCGAGGGCCTGTTCGTGGGCCATGCGGGCGGTGTGGGGTGTGTTGGCTTTGGCGTTCTGGTAGGCGGCCGCTTCTAGATCAACTTGGGGCGACTTTGGGGCGACCTCTTTGATGCGGAGGCCGACGCGGTCCACGTCCTGAAACTGGGTTCCGAAGTGTTCGTTGAAGCTCTTGAGGATATTGCTGAGAAGGTCGAGTTCCGGTTCGGGTTTGTGGCCTCCCCCTTGGAATGGCGGGCCGAAATGGCAAGCCCTGTGTTGTCCGAGTACCTGCCCGGTGGGGTGGCCAACTTGGCTCTTGAGGAGTTGGCGTTCCGTGAGTTCAGCGAGGGCTTGGGGAAAATGGAGAGGAAGAGATGACACTTGAAGCTGGATGGCTGCAACGTCAAATGGACTGCGTCCGTGAGGACATTGAGAAATGGCCCGAATGGATGAAGCGTGAAGCCGGTCTACTGCCAGCTCTACCCGTGCGGATTCCCGAGTCGGTTTCCGAGACCACTGCCAGCGAGCAGCGGGAGACGGTTCAAGCGTTTTAGGCGGCTTGCGGCCAGTAGCGGTAGAGCGCGGCCGCTTGCTCCATGATCTTTTCTACAAGGTAGTCGAAATCCTCGCGGCGCACGTCCCGGGAACGAAGGACCCGGCGAACGGCGGAGCGGACTTCGGCTTGGACGGCGTCGCGGTGTGGCTCGGTCCAGTCCACCTTCAGGTTTCGTTTGACGGCCACGACGACATCGTGGATGAGGCTGGCGAGGAATTTTTCATCGTAGACGGTGGCGAGTTTGGCGGCTACGGCGTCATAGAACGCGAGTTCCTCGGGGGCGAGGTTGAGTTGTCCCGCCCTTTGCTGCTCGCGCAATTCCTCCTGACGGATCTGCACCATCATTTGGATGACGGCGGCGGCGTCGATTAGGCGATTGTGGTACTTCTGCAGGGTGGCGGCGAGGAGTTCGCGGAATGAGCGGTAGCGGGCGAGGTTCTGGACTTCCCGCGATTCCCATTCATTGAGCAGCAACTGTTCCAAGAGTTTTAGGCGCAAGTTCTCATACGGGCGGTCCTTGAAGGTCTGGAGGAAGTTGTCGTCCAGTATCGAGATGTCCGCCTTGGGCAGGCCCGCCACTTGGAAGACGTCCACAACGCCCTCGGATACGAGACTGTCATCGACCAAATCCCGGACCGCCTGCTCCAATGGGCGGACCTTGCTGCTGCCGGGTGCCGTCTTGGCGATCTGCTTTCGGACGCGCTGGTAAAAGATGATCTCGTCGGCGTGGACCTTGCATTCGTCCAGCGACTTTACGAGGGTATAGGCCAGTGACAGGCGGGACTCGGCATCCAGGAACTCTTTTCGCAGGCTGTTGTCGTCGGCCAGGAGTCCGTAGACCTTGGCATAGAGGTCTTCGAGGTCGATGGAAGGCAGGTGCCGCCAGTCGCCGTAATCATGCTCCTGGGGGAGGAGTTCCCGGATATCTTCGAGACACTCGGCGAACAGATTGCGGGCGGCCTCGTCGATGTCCTGCGTCGGTTGGGCGTTGTCGCCCGCCTTGGCGTATTTGGCTGCAGCCTCGCGCAAGTCGTCGCCAATGCCGATGTAATCGACGATGAGGCCGTGGGGTTTGTCGTGGAAAACGCGGTTGACCCGTGAGATGGCCTGGATCATGTTGTGGCCGCGCATGGGTTTATCGACGTAGAGGGTGTGGAGGCAGGGGATGTCGGTGCCAGTGAGCCACATGTCGCAGACGATCACGATGCCGAGGGGATCATTGATGTCGCGCATGCGTTCCTTGATCTTTTCGCGCTTCTCGCGGGTGGTGAGGTGCCCGGCGGCGCTCCATTCGGGCGGGTCTTCGCCGAGGTTGCCGGTCATGATGACTTTGACTTCGGGGCAGCCGGGGAGGCTGGTGAGCGCGTCGTAGAGGCGGATGCAGTTTTCGCGTCTCATGCAGACGACGAGGGCCTTGCCGCGGAGGGTGGTGCAACGGTCGAGGAAGTGAGCGAGGAGATCTTTGGCGAGTTCGGCGACGCGGTCCTTTGCGCCCGCAGCGGCGGCGAGAGCGGCCCAGCGCGACTTGCGGCGTTCACTTCTGCGCAATGGATTTGCGGGGTCCGGGGCAATTGCGTCTTCGAATTGGGCTTCGATGTCGGCCAGTGCGGCGTCGATTTCGGTTTGGCCCAGATGCAGCTTGATCTGGCGGGGCGCGTAGAAGATGGGGACGGTTGCCTTGTCCTGCTGCGCCTGGCCGATGGTGTAGGTATGGATGACGTCTCCGAATACTTCCACGGTGTCCGCGCCGGAAAGGTTGATGGGGGTGCCGGTGAAGCCGAGACGGCGGGCATTGGGCAGGGCTTCGGACAAGTAGCGGGCATAGCCTTTGAGGAAGCCGTACTGCGACCTGTGCGCCTCGTCGGCAATGATGATGATGTTGTCGCGGGATGAAAGGACCGGGTGGGCGGACTCGGATTCCCGGAGCCGGAACTTCTCTATGGTGGTGAAGATGACTTCCCCACCCTGTGTTTGCAGCAGGGCCCGAAGGTGGTCGACGTCTTCCGCTTGGACGACCGCGCCGACGAGTGAGCGGGCGGCGGTAAATTCGTCGTGGAGCTGGTCGTCGAGATCGTTACGGTCCACTTCGATCACGAAGGTGGGATTGCGCAGCATTGAACTCTGGCGCAGCAGCCCGACGAGGAAGATCATCGAGAGCGATTTGCCGGAACCCGTGGTGTGCCAGATGACGCCGAGTCTTTTGTCGTTGCCGGATTGGATGGTTGCGCGCGCCTTGCGAGCAGCGAGGCGAACGGCGAAAAACTGGTGGTACTTTGCGCCCTTCTTGGTGATCCGGTCATTGGCGACTTGGAAGACGATGAAGTTGCGGATGTAGTTCAGCAGTTGCTCGGGATGGAAGAGACCTTCGATGAGGGTCTTCATGGAGCCGGTGGTGGACGCTTCGATCTTGAAGCCGTCAATGGATTTCCACGGTGCGTACCACTCCTGGTTGGCGGGCCACATGCCGTGGAGCGAGGAAACCCCGTCGGAGATGACCGTCAACTCGTTGAAGTCGAAGAGCTGGGGGATGTCATGCCGGTAGTGCTGGATCTGGTTGAAGGCCTGTTGGACGGAGACTTCCGGGTCGTGGGGGTTCTTGAGTTCGAAGAGGACCAAGGGCAGGCCGTTGACGAAGAGGATGATGTCGGGGCGGCGGTGGTTGTTGCCGTGGATGGGGAACTGGTTGACGACGAGGAGGTCGTTGGAGTTGGGGTTGAGCCAGTCGATGGCGGTGATGTGGCGGTGGGTTTTGTGGCCGGGGACGAGTTCGATGGGGAGGTCGAAGCCGCGGACCAGGAGCTGGTGGAAGGCCATGTTGCGGCGGAGGGTATCGACGCCATCGGGGGCGGTGAAGGTGCGGACGGCGAGGTCGAGGGAGGTGGCGGGGAGGTCGGGGTGTTGGCTGGCGAGGAAGGCGCGGAGGCGATCTTTGAGGATGACCTGGTCGGGGGGTCGGGTGAGGTCGGCACCGGGCTGTAGCGGTAGCCGAGCCGTTCGAGGCGGGCGATGGTGGTGAGTTCGAATTCGGACTCGGTCCCCCGCCTGTCAGACATGGGTACCCACGATTTTCTCGGCATCGCGGATGCGGAGTTCGCCGGACATTAGTTTGGGGAGGAGGGTGTCTCGGAGGGTGGTTAGGGTTGCGGACTGTTCATCGTTCGCTTTCATCTGCGCAAAGGATAATCGTGCAAACGAGCCAAACTTGTTGGCAATATCGGACGGAGGGCATACGATCGGGAATCCGTTCAGGCTGGATCCCGGGACTCTCTGGCGACCTGAAGAGCCGGTCATATTTGCAATAGCATGGGCGCGAAAGTCTTCGGATCGCGCCACGAAATATGCGTACTCAGTCGGCAGTGGCGGCTTAGACCGGAGAACAATGTATTCTGTCGAACCCCATGCGACTTGACCTTCCTGGAGAAAGTCAACGTAGCCAGTTTTGCCATGTTCGAGGCATGGAGTTATCCGTGCGAGAAGCACATCACCATTTTGAAATTTCGTGCCCGATGAAAAAGCCCTCATCTCCCAGTCAGTTATCCGCGCTTTCGTCTTTGGGAGGTTGGCCATTTCGAGGTAGGGAGTCACAGCGCCCTTTCTTAACTGGCGGATTGGGTTAATTTCCATGACCTCACCGATTGACCGGACTTGCCAACCTTTCGGGATTGGCCCACAACTCGATTCATCAAAGCTAGACGGGAACATCTCGGCCACGGTAGCAGCCATTCCGACAGGGCTTCTATCCGCCGCCTTCGAAACAACTGGGGAGAAGTCAACGAACCAAGCGTAGAAAACGGTTGCCACGGCGGATTCAAGAGTCTCATTGAGACGGCGGTTAAGTTCAATCTTCTTGTCAAGCCACCCAAGAAGCGAACCAATGGCTACTTGCTCCGTCATGGTTGGTATCGAGAATGGAATAGCCGACAGAATCGAGGTGTTGAGATTGGGC
>CAITMP010000559.1 GCA_903893525.1 uncultured Acidobacteriia bacterium
GCCGCGCTCGGTCCGGCGAGGAACTGACTGAAATCCAGAACGAGCAGGCCTTCGAGTGGTTTCATGATTTTTTGCGGACCAGCAACAGATGTTCGCAAGCGATGACGGTCTCATTGCGCTGGTTGAATATTTCCACGAGCTCGTTCACGATGCCGTGGCCGGGCTTCTTGTGTTCGCGCTTTTCCTTGATGGTCACGCGCGCGCGAACGGTGTCGCCGATGAATACCGGCTTGATGAATCGCACCCGGTCGTAGCCATAGGAGAAAGCCTCCGGATTGATCTCGCCCGCCGTCAGGCCTACCCCAACGCTGAAGACGAGCAGGCCTTGCGCGATGCGCTGCTTGAAGTCCTGCGTTTTGCACCATTCGGCGTCCAAGTGGTGCGGATAACAGTCGCCGGTCTGCCCCGCGTGCAGTATGATGTCCGTCTCGGTGATGGTGCGGCCGAGTGTCTCGCGGGTCGCGCCCACGGTGTAGTCTTCGAAGAATTGAATTTTTGTCATGTTAAATAAGTTTGTTGGTTCAAAGCGGCCCGGTAAAGACGGTTGAGCTCGAGGGCGGCGTCCGTGGATTTCGTTTTGCCCGCAATGCAATCGTGCGCCACCGGCGTCCCGGCATCCTGGAAATCCATGTAGCCGGGGAACTGCGGGCGCAGCAACGCCTCGTCGAGCGTCTGGAGCGTATCGCGGAAAAAATTGGAACTCGCGGCGTTGACGGCATCATCCAACCAGGCGGCGCGATGGCCGGGCTGGCCACCGCCCTGGAAATATATTCCCTTCTGCACTTCAGGTGACGCGGTGAATTGCGCGAAGTCCATCGCCGCGCGGGGATGTTTCGTCTGCGACGACACTGCCACGCCCGCGCCACCCATCGTCGAGCGCAACCGCTGGCCGTTGAACATCACCAACCCGCCCGCCTTCAGAAGATGCTTGGCGTAACGCGGCCGCGAGTAATTCGAGTAACCATAGGCGAACGGACAGTAGGTCGCGCGTTTTTCATCGGTCTGCGACATCCATTCGTGGGTGCGAATCGGATTTCGCCCGAGACACTCCGGATCGCACAGTTCGACGAGCCGGCGAATCTCCGCCAGTGCCTGCGCGAGCACGTCATCGGGCGCAACCACACCGCTGGAGAACGGCGTGTGCCCGAGCGCCGCGCTGAACATGTAGCTTTGCGTGAGCACATCAATGGGAAACGCGGACACCGTAACGAAGCCACCCCGCGCGAGTTCGAGGACGTCGTCCCACGTCTGCGGCAGCGTGAGTTTGTGTTTTGCAATCAAGTCCGGTCGCCAGGTCGCGATGGGCGTGGCGGCGTCGGTTGCGAGCGTCCATTGCTGGCCGTTGAAGCGATAGCTGTTGTGCGAGCCGCCCACGGAGTTCGCCGCCTGGTCCGCGAGAAATTCCGCCGGCAGCCAGTCCTCAAATGGCAGTAACAGCCCTTCCGTGGCCGCAAGCGCAGTGTGCGGATGGTCCATGATGATGAGATCAAACTCCGTCGCGAGCTGCGCCATCGAGGCATCGGCGAACGACTGCAACGAGCACTTCTCCCAGTTGCTGCGGATGTCGGGATGCAGTTCCTCAAAGCGCTGCGCTGCGGCCACGATGCTGGTGAAGCCGCGCGTGTGATTCCAGGCAATGCCGCGAAGGGGGGTCATGGTTAAAAAAATTCGAGGGTTTTACGCTGGGATGGAATCACGGCTTTGCCGGCTTCACTCGGAGCACGTTGATGGAGTTCGCCGGGAAGGTGTGGGTGAAATCGGCGCTCACGTTGACGGTGGTTTCGGTCGGCACAATATTCGCTGGCTCCGCAATTGAATTTTCAGAGGTCCGATCGGGGTGGGACAGGGTCAAGAGCGTAGCACGCGCAGCGGGTGACGGGATGCCTTCGAAGCTGATCCTGGTCGCCTGTGGCTTGTCGGCAGCATTGACGACTTTCAAGATAATCTCGCCGGTGTCGTGCTTGCGGCCGGCGACGGCGTAGAGCGAGGATATTCTGTTCTGACGCTCGACATCGTGGATGAGCCGGCCATCTAGGAAACAGCGGATGCGTGTGCCGGCGAGTTCGATGCGGATGTCATACCAACGACCGGTTTCAATGCTGCCCGGCACGCGCGCCGGCTCCACCCCGCCCACCTCCAGGCCATGCTCGCGGTTGCCCCAACCGCCAAGGTTCCACCAGCTCTTGTTGTGTTCCGCGGCATCGAACATGATCAGGAAGCCCTCATGGCCGGAGAGCTTCCGCGCCTTGACACTGAAGGTGTAATCGCGCCATTGCGGACTGCCTGCCAGCGCGCGCGCCCCCTCGCCGCTACCGTTCTGCCGCAACACGCCGTCCACGACGCTCCATTCGCCGCTCACGGTCTTGAACTGGCCAAGGCCCTGGGAGAAATCGGCGGCGAGCAGCGTCTGGCCGGTGGGGTCGGTGACTTTCACGTCTTTGAACTCGGCCTGCGTTTTCCAGGTGCCGAGCGCGATACGGCCGGTCCGGCTTTCCAACGTCATCGTCGGCGAAGTGGCTTCGCAGGCGAGATTCACATCGGCCAGGTTGCCGGCAAACATCTTCTGCGCGTAATAACTGCTGCGCCCGAAGCTCCCGGCGGAGTCAAAGCCGATCATGTTCACAGGCCACTGGATATTGTGGACGTTGAAAAACAGCGGCGCGTAGCTGCACATCGTCACGAGGTCGCTGTTACGTTCCATGCCCATCATGAAAGCCGCCTCGGCGAGCGCCGCCAGCAGGTTGCCGCTGCCCACGCTGCGGTTGACGGCAAACTCGCCGACGTAAACGCGCGGAGCATTTTCGCGCGGGGCGGTATCGAAATGACGGTGGTTCTCGAAGAAGAATTGCGGTGCGACGTAGAAGTGCGGGTCTTCCATCTCAATCCCGTCCAGCTTCTCGTTACAGATGAGCGTGAGCTGCGGCCACGCTTGCTTGATCGCCGCCGCGAACTGCCGGTAACGGGCTTGGTAAATGGGGCCGAAGTTTTCGTTGCCGATCTCGACGTACTTCAGCGGAAACGGGGCGGGATGCCCGGCCTCGGCACGCACCCGCCCCCACTTCGAGTCGGGCGATCCCAAGGCGTATTCGATTCCGTCGAGGGCGTCCTGGATCAACTCGGGCAGCCTGGCATCGGGCCAATAGTCCCCGTTTTGACCGAGGCAGGACATCCCGCAGTTGATGACCCACATCCCTTGGGCGTCGATGTCTTCGCAGAGTTGGAGAAACTCGTGGTAGCCCAGGCCGTCGGTAGTGCGATAGCCCCACAGCGACCAGTGACCCGGACGCGTGTGTACGGGGCCGATGGTCTTTTTCCACTGCACGCGATTCTCCATCGTCACGCCCTCGACGACACAGCCACCGGGAAAGCGCACGAAGCCGGGCTTGAGGTCCGCCAGCAACTGGGCCAGGTCGGCGCGGCAGCCGTTGGGGCGGTTCTTGAACGTTTGCCGCGGGAACAAGGAGACGAAGTCAACATCGAGGCTTCCGGCTGAGAGCGGTTGGAGGAAGAACTTCGCATGCGCATCCGCGCCTTTGGCCGTGAGGGTGCCGGCATATTTTGTCCAATCGCCGGCCTTGAGGCTGATTTGTTCGACAGCCAGTACGCGACCGTCGGCACTGACCACGCCCACGCACACCTTCGTGATCGGCGGGTTTTGCGGCCGCGCAAAGAAAGAAAAATCATACTTCTCTCCGTCGCGGATGCCGATGCCCCAATAACCTTCGTTGAGCAGGCGAACCGCTCCGGCATCGGGCAGCGTGGCAACCTGCAACCGAAGGAACGTCGGATTTTCCGGATGCAGCGGCCTATCGGTCTGGATCGAGATTGCGGCCTCCACCGACGCTGGCTTTTCCAGCGACCAAGCGGGCCACGGCGTCGCGTGCGTCCATGCGACGCTCCAGTTGTTGGTCTTACCTGTGAAATAGCAGGCCGATGGCACCGCGACACACTTGTTTCCCTGAAAGGTGCAACCTTCGACCGGCAGCGTTTCGTCGAACGACCGGTTCTGGATCAGCTCCGCGTAAAGCCCGCCATCACCGGCGTGGTTGATCTCCTCATAAAAAATACCGTAGAGCGTCGGGCTGATTTTGTTCCCAAGCGTATCCGCCTGAACTGTGATGCTTGCCGTTGGCCCGGCGGGAGACGCTGCGTCTTGCGCCACTGCTGCGGACACACTCAAGATGGCGATTTGGGCCAGCAGGGCGCCAAGCCTTCTTTGCCGGTCTGCTATGCCGGTTTGGCAAGTTCCTCGGACGTGCGCCATTTCCAGTGGATGACCAGAGTGGCGCACTCGCCCTTGGGGATGTGGCCACCCCGGCGCTGGGTTGGTCAAGATGTGGGACTCTACGAACACAAAAGCAACAGTGGGTTATTGCGGTAAGAACCGCCTCCGTTTTTTGACACAAAAACTGCTTTATTTAGCAACCATTCGTTTTGCAATTCCCGCAACATCCCCAGGTCTCCGGAGTTGCCCTAATGTAAAATGGGCCGGCCCAGTTTGGGCCGGCCCTCCCGCAAGCCACACGAGGTGTGGATGCCGCATTACGGCAGCAGCAGCAGTGACCGATATGAACGGCTCGTAAGCGTGCCCGGCGTCGGGTCGAGCACAAAGATGGGCGAGGCCGGCAACGGGTTGAAGTTGGTCAAGGTGACCCATGTGTTTGGGGTAAGCGCATCAGCATATTCCACGCGGTATTTCAGGCCCACCGAGCCGGTCACGGTCAATCCCGGATAAAAATTCAGCGCGACCGTCGCCGGCGCCGACACGCCTGCCGGCAGCGTGAGAGTGAGCGTATAGCTGCCTTGGCTTGCGTAAGCCGAATAGCCCGTTGTGAACGGATTGCCTGATCCGATGCCTTCGATGGAAACATAGTTGGTGCCCGCTGACACAGGCGCGCTGAATGCTACGGCCCGAACTCCGTTAAACGAATCGATCTCTTCGCGATTTGTGATGACCGTGCCAGCGCTGTTGTAGAGAGACACACGCAGGTGCAGGTTTGCGCCGCGTTCCCATGGCGTGACAGTGATTTGTGCTGTGCCTGCGCCGGTTTGAACGGAGAAGAAATCCACATCAGTACGACCAATGATACCGGTATTGGTAATGATGTTTCCAAGGAGTGCGGTGGCAGTAGCGAGCGTGCTGCCAAAATCATCCGTTCGATTTACGAGCCCGTTTTGCGTAATGACCACAAGGTCGTCCTGCGTGTTGTTCGCATTGGCATATTCACCGCGGCTCCATTGAGTGATAGGACGGTTGTAACCCAGACCCATGATCGGCGCCCAGTTGCCCTGTCCAGTGTAATATTCAGTGCCACCTACCACGCCGTCATGGGTGAGGCC
>CAITMP010000560.1 GCA_903893525.1 uncultured Acidobacteriia bacterium
ACCCTGCTCGACCTGAAGCGCAATACCGTGACCCAGTCCTTGGAAACCATCGACAGGCGCGTCAATGCCCTGGGTCTCACCGAGCCCACCGTGCAAGCGCACGGCGACACCGCCACCCAATCGGAAATCTTGGTGGAGCTCCCCGGTGTGGACGATCCCGCCCGCGTGAAGGATCTAATTGGCGCAACGGCACAACTCAAGATCGTTGAAGTGAAGAATGAAGGCCCATGGAAGACCCGCGAAGAGGCCTTGGCTGGCAAGGGCGGCATTCTGCCCCTGAACACCGAACTCCGCGAGTTCATGAGCGCCGGAAGCAGTGGTGGCTGGTACCTCATTTCCCGATCCCCGGTGATCACCGGCCAAGATATGCGCTCCGCCAAGCCTTCCGCCGATCCCGACAGCCCCGGGCGCTGGGAAGCTGCCTTCACGCTCTCCCAGGACGGAGCGCGCCGCTTCGAGAAATTTACCGCCGCCAACATCGGCAACAAGCTGGCAGTAGTCCTCGACGCGCAAATCCGCAGCGTGGCCACCATCCAGAATGCCATCAGCGATTCCGGCCGTATCAACGGTTTGGCCGGACAACAGGAAGCCGAGGATTTGGCGTTGGTTCTCAAAACAGGCGCTCTCCCGGCAGGAATCAAGTATCTTCAAGAGCGTACGATCGGTCCGTCACTCGGCGTCGATTCGATCCGCGAGGGCATTCTATCCGGAATTGTCGGCCTGATTGCAGTGATTATCGTCATGCTCGTCTACTACAAAAAGTCGGGCTTGAACGCGGTATTGGCGCTCTTGTTGAATACGGTGGTGCTGATCGCAGTCCTAGCCTACTTTGGGGCCACCTTGACGCTGCCAGGCATCGCGGGTATCATTCTCACCGTCGGCATGGCAGTCGATTCCAATGTGCTGATTTTCGAACGCATCCGCGAGGAATTGCGGACCGGCAAGAGTATCCCGGCAGCAGTGGACGCGGGCTTCGGGAAGGCGTGGTGGACCATCGTCGATACCCACGTCACGACCATCGTGTCCTGCTTGTTTCTCTTCCTATTTGGTACAGGCCCCGTTAGAGGCTTCGCGGTGACATTGGTGATCGGCCTCCTGGCAAACGTATTCACGGCGGTCTTCGTGTCCAAGGTTATCTTCGACTGGGAGCTTTCCGGCGGCAAGCGCGTGGAAGTCCTCAGCATCTAGCAGTCTGCATCGGCGCTCCATCGCGGTCCCGACGGTTCCCGGGGCCGCACCATGCCATGTGTTAGTTTTAGAACTCGGAAACACCAATTGGCCCAAGCCGCCAAATTTGGCCGAATTCAAAAAACTCGGGAACCAGAAGACAGGGAGCGGTGTCAGCAACAATGGCACCGTTTGGCCCGGAGACGGGCGGACAGTGATAGATGGAATTATTTAAGAACACAAACTTCGACTTCCTCGGGTACAAGTGGCCCTTCATCATCGCCTCGCTGGTATTGACGGCGGCTGGCTTTGTCAGCTTGGGTGTAAAGGGTGGCCCGAAGTACGGCATCGAATTCAAGGGCGGCATGCTGATGACGGTGAAATTCGCGTCGGCCCCCCCCGTGGAGCAAGTGCGCTCCGTCCTGACGGCGGCACTTTCCTCCGCGCCAACAGTTCAGACGTTTGAGAGCGGCTCCAACGAGCTCGTAATCGGTACAGAGGGTGAGAATGACAGTGCCCTCGGCAAGAACCGCCAGCTGGTGATCGACGCGCTGGCAAAAACTTTCGGGCAACCAGGAAACGGCAAGCTCGACCTAAACAACGTGGGTTCGGGAGCCTTGGCTTCCCGCTTGCTTGACCCGCTGCAGCGCGCCGGGGTGCAGATGGCGCAACCCGAAGTGGAGAAGCTCGCGGCCTCGGTTATGCAGTACCGGGACGAGCATGGCGGGTTGCTTACAAAGATTGACGACTTGAAGGCGGTTCCGGGCTTGACCCAGCAGGTCCTCACGGTGTTGAATCAGGAGAGCTACCTTTCTCCATACACCGCAACCCGGAATATCGAGATAGTTGGACCCAAGGTCGGCGCTGACCTGCGCCAACAAGCCATCAACGCGACCCTGTTGGCGTTGCTTGGAATGCTGGTCTACATCTGGTTCCGTTTCGAGTGGATTTACGGCGTCGGTGCCGTGCTGGCGGTCTTCCATGACACGCTGATCACAATCGGCATTTTTTCGCTGATGGACAAAGAGATCACCTTGACTGTGATCGCGTCGTTGCTGACGCTGGTTGGCTATTCGATGAACGATACCATCGTCATCTTCGACAGAATTCGTGAAAACCTACAGCTCAACCGAAAGGAAAAGCTGGAGGATGTGATCAACCGGAGTGTCAACCAGACGCTAAGCCGGACTATCATGACATCAGGCTTGACGTTCTTGGCTGTGTTGTCGCTCTTCCTCTTCGGTGGTCCAGTGCTCCACGGCTTCTCCTTGGCCTTGGTGATCGGAATTATCATCGGGACATACTCGTCGGTGTTTGTTGCGAGTCCGTTGGTGTTATTCTGGCACAATTGGGCCGATGGTCGGAAGAAAACGGCCACCGCTGGGGTGCCCAAGTCGGTTGCCAATAAAGCCAAGTAGGTTCACTGCGCCAAGCTGGTTTCGGTCTGATTCTCCCGCCGCAGTAGGCGGGAACGTATCATAGTAGGCGCGCAATGCGGGGAGGGCTTCTCGGGTCCTGCCAAGCTAGTGCGGCGAGTTGCGATAAGGCACCCGAAAGGGTGCGGAGAAATCACCCGCCCGGCAAGGGCGTGAATAAAACAACGGTAGCGGCTAACGCTCCGTGAGAGAGGGCATCATGTTTGAACAAACATTCGTTGATGGCACAGGAAAAACAAGCAAGCCTTACACGATCCTCCTGTCTCTTTTGATTCAGGTGGTCGTGATTGCGATTCTTGTCATCATTCCGCTGATCTACTTCGAGGCACTGCCCCAAGCGCAGCTCTCGACCTTTCTGACGGCCCCGCCGCCGCCGCCACCCCCAACCCCACCCCCACCCCCCCCAGCGGGAAAGGTGGGGAAGGTGGGGGGCCCGGTGG
>CAITMP010000561.1 GCA_903893525.1 uncultured Acidobacteriia bacterium
CTCTGGATAAAGGTCCGGCCTCAGAACTGGGGCTGGGGCCGCTACCCGCATCCGATCTGGGTGCATCTCAAAGTGGCGGGCGACGCAACGGTCGTCTACGCCAAGATCGTCCCTTCTTGCCCTGCGGCCACGTTCAGCTACAACGAAAACGACGCTCGGCTCTTCAATATCTCGATGGCGCATGAGCTCATGCCCTTTCAGGATCAGTTAACCAACCTCTTCAGTCAGTTGCTGGAAACCATCAAGCAGGATCTTTTCAGCGTTTGCGTGCTCAACACGGACGTCTTTCCGGACGACGCGCACGGAAAGCAGGCTTTGGCTGAGTTCGAGGCGCTCATGCAGAACAAGGCGACCTATTGTTCGATGCAGATGCTGGAGGTGAGCTTCAACAAGCTGATTCAGTTGGGCATCAAGCCTGAGCAGGCGTTCACCGTGGTTCGTTCATCGCCCAACACACACATAGACAAGATCTTCCAATCCATTTCAGAGACGGTAAAAATGGCGGAGCGGCTGATTGTAATGTCGACGCACGAGCCAGGTCAGGCCGCCAGTCACGAAATAAGTGCTACCGAGTCACACGAGATCAGCCAGTCCACCGACACAGTCTACGACTTCATCAGCGTGGGCATTGACGAAGGGCGTGCAGCCATGAAGCGTATCTGCTTCGACTCCCTAGTCGCTTGTGGCAGTGACGACGTGGAGCTGACGGTGAGCAGCCGATACCCTGCGAGCGTGGTAAAGCAGGCCGGGTTCACGGTGGTTTCGGATCAGATGGGCGATCTGGCGGGGTATTCCCGTGTGACCGGAAGCAAGAACAACTTGGTTCACGACCTTATATTCACCTCCCGGGATGGTGGAGACCGGCCGGCAGGTCAGCAGGCCGCGACCGTGCTCATCCAAATGTTGCAGGCAATTGGCGGGCTTGAGAAAGACATCCAACAAGCCGTGATCGGCGCAATGGGCAAAGAGAAGGTGTTCGAGATCCTGAACCAGATCTTCAAGTGCGCGGATGCAGGTGTGGACCTCAAGCTGGAGCTGAAGCCGGGAGATGACAACAATCTGTTGATCTCACAGAACCAGCAGGTCATGGATGGAATGCAGCGACTCGCCCAAGCCGTCCAGAAGGATTCGCAGGACATCGATCAGATACACCACGCCATGACGGCGATCTTGGACATCATGGGAAAAGTGAACCCTCAAGCCGCTCAGATGGTCGCCGCGTCAATGAAGAGCGAACAACAAAACCAGAGTCAATCCCAGCAGCAACCCCAGCCCCCAACGCAGCAGCCGGTATCCCCGCCGCAGCCACAGTAATCTATGCCAACCGAGACGAACGAATCCAACCAGACGCCACCTGAAGAGGTGGTATTGATCGACCCAACATCCACCGGAACTGAGCAACCAGCAGCCCAGGCCGCCGAGCCGGACATGCTCTTGGCTGCCATCCTTCGCGATCTGAAAGGTGAGCCAAGCGCGGCAGCGCCTGCTGAAATCGAACCGGCCGAATTAGAGCCAGTCGTCGATGACTCGGCGGTCCTGCCCCAGGAACCAGTCACGGCACCCACGCCCGAGAAACGAAAGGCGGTTAAGTCATTCACCAAGGGCCACTATCTGGTCGATGGGCCTCCCCCTCCGAGTCACCCCACATCCACTGCACCGAGTCAGCCTCAGCAGGACATGACCCGGTTCAACAACCGGCAGCGCGAAGAGCTGGAGGATGCCCTGGTGGCTGAGAGACTTTTTCCTGATCGCTATGCCGGGCACGCTGAATCGCTAAAGCGCTGGTATGACAATTTTGAGACTCGCGCTCAAGCGCTGCGTAACGAGAACCCGAACATCGAAGAGGATGACGACCAGTATGTATCCCTGTTAAAGAGCAAACCGGCACTGAGCCAGCCGGATTTCATCAACGTCGCCGCAAAAAAGGCCACAGACCGGCAGATTGCCGAACTGACACCGACCATCAATCGTCTCAAGATGGAGTCCAAGCGTGCATCCATCCAGCCGCAGGTGGCGGATTACGTGCGCAACAATTTCACGAAGCAGATTGGGAACTTGGTGTCATCTGACGCGAAGTCCGTTTTGAGCGATGCCCACAAGTTCTCTTTGGAGAAAGGGAGTCAAGCCGCAGCGGAAGAGTTTCCTCTGGAAGTGGGGATGATGCGCGAGGCGGTCGGCAACCACATGCGGTTGGCAGAGGAGTTCCTGATGCTCCGCAACGGCGCGTCCGAGTTCGATGCAGCGAACCAGACCCACAGCCAAATCGCAGATTTCATCAACCGCGAGGGGCAATCTTTCGCTGAGCGCGGTGGAAAATACCTCCGGCAAGCAAACCGAACATTCATTCCCAGGTCTCAATTCATCTCAATGCTGTCCCAGGACCGGACGGAGGGGGCGACATTTGACGCCACAAAGTGGCAAACCCAGCGCTACTGGACCTTCACCGACTCCACAATCATTGACATGATGGCCGTTCGGACCAAAGAAAGTGCGGAAAGAAGCATAGAAAGCGTGAGGGAAAACGCTAAAAAGTATGGTTTCGAGAAGGCCCCAAAGAAACAGGTTGGGAATATGCAACCGCAACCATCCAAGGTACCGACCGAAATACGCCCTCCACAGTCTCGTCCTGGATCATCCCCAGGGGCAGCCACCACCCCGAAAACAGCGGCTGTAATCGACAACTCTCCGGTTCCGCTATCTTCCCTCGTGTCTCACCTGAGGATGGTTAAGTAGGTTGTTTTTCTACAACCGCGAATTTTACAAGCATGGCCCGGAGTGAAATGAGGCACTCCGGGCTTTTTAATTTAGAGGGCTTTTATACATACACTATATTGAGTCTATAGGCGCAACAAACGCCGCAACAAAAAACAAACTATGGCCAATACACCAGCTGGGGCGGCGCAAGCCCCGAATAGTGCAGCGAACGGTTTCGGGACAAACTGCGACCCGCGAATGATCGTCGTCGATGACGCGATGAGTCTCACCCGTGCCACCGTGCAGGGTTGGAACAAGTCCGACATTGAGTCGGTGATGTTCAAGGAGGTGGGTCTTGACAAGATCATCGCTCAGTCAAAGGAAGCCCGCATGGCTGGGTCCAAGCAGCGAACCCTGACTGACCTATTGCTCTCGCGTCACACCCCCCTCAAAGTCAGTGGCGGTGTCAGTCCGCAGTCGGTTATTCAGCCCTTTCGCTTGGTGCCTCGCCGCAACCGGGTTAATCCTGGCTACTTCCGGGTTGCAACCGGCGTCCTGCTGTCAGCCTTCACCCCTTCAGGCGGGACTCTTGGGACTTTTCAAGGTGTCGCAAACGGCACGATCACCTTAAACGCCCTCGTCACTGCCCCTTGGGTATTGACCATCAACAACGGCAGCTCGGATTACGACAGTTCTCCTTTTGCGAAGTCGCCGAACAACGTCCTAAAGAACCCCGAGAAATACTTTCTACCCCGGCATTCACTGACGGTGGAATTCGTTGGTGCGGATGGCACGAAATACACCAGTCAGCTGCGCATTGTGGATGCAGCATCGGGTGCCGATACCAACACCTGCTACGTCTTGGTGGTTCCCAATAAAACCTTCAAGGGTGACAGCACCGTCCCCTCAGGGACGCTCACACCCAATGGCAACGGCACATCTCAAACAACCGGCGCGTTCGGCGTGCTGACCACTAGCACGGCCGGCTGGTATGAGACCGCCACAGCAGCTCAGAAGTTGGCGTATCAACCGATCACCGGCATCGCAAAGATCGGTGCCAACTCGGTGAGCGACTTTCAGCAGTATGGCAACGCCCTGCCTGGCTACAACGAGTATGGGCTCGTGGAATACTGGCGCCAGACGCACCGGTGGGTCCACAAATACAACGACGAATACGTCAAGGCCCTTGAATCGGCGACAACCAGCGAGGGACTGCGCAAGTTCCGCCTCCTCCCATTGGCCCGCCTGCGTGCCCAGCAAGAGAAGTTCATGGAAGATTTCTTCTATGAATCCGCGTTCTACGGTGACGGTGAAAACGAAAACCAATCACTTTCCGGCTGGAACAACCTGCCGCTGGTGAACGATCCGGCATGGGCCTCATCCGGCGAGTCCGGCACCCTGGCGATCGAATATATTTCCCGCACCTTGGGCATCCGGACTCAGATTGCCGCGTGCGGCAATGTCTACGACGCTCAGGCGGGTCCACTCGACGTGGATGCCCTGTTCGAGGCCGGCTACTACGTGAAACGCGAGCGCGAAGGCGAAAGCGGCTCCGAAGTGACGGACATCGACATCATGACGGATCTGCGCTTCACCCGTCCCCTGCTCCGTCAGATGATGACCCGCTACTATAAGCAGAAGTATGGCATCGACAACGTGAGCATGTGGATGGAGTCGGGCAAGAAGATCACCTTCAACGGATCAGTGATGTTCGAGTATGACAGCTACGAGCTGCCTGACTACGGCTACACGCTCAACGTGTTCAGCGACCAATATTTTGATGACAAGGTTGCCCAGTTCCAGACCGGTCAAAAATCCGGTGGCCGAGCGATCTGGATGATCGACTGGTCGGATGTGATGGTCGGCATCATCAAGAACATGTCCGTGCCCCGGACGAACAACCTGGCGGATAACGTCTACAAATACGTGATCCAGCAGAACGTCCAGCACGTGCTGCTCAACAGCCGAACCTTTGAGGTCTCCGTTGGAAACACCAACCGCCACCGGTTGATTGAGAATTACAGCGACGCTTGCGCCAAGCTCACCGTTCCCGGATGCGATCTGTCGGCGAACAAGTAACCAATTAACGAGCCGGGCGACATGAAATCGTCCGGCTCACTTCAATCCAAAAAATTATGACACAAATCAAATTCTTCGGTGCAATCACCATTGCACTGGCCGCTTCCGTGTTCATCGCGGGCGCTCAGACCTCCGGTGTTACCTATTTCTACAGCAAGGAATTGTTGAACACCAACTTCAGCTGGTCAGCCACGGTCGCAAGCGGCGCGACTACATCCGCGGCCGCAACCGCGGGTGCAACGAATCTGGTCAACGCCAACTACCCGGTCAGCGGGCCTTGGGTGTCCACCAAAGGTGTGACGGCCACGGATCTGAACGCCGTTGGTGAAACGCTCCAGATCCAAGCTAGTGTTGCCAGTGCTACTGCCTGCCTGCTCACCCTGACATTCGCTGTAGCCTTGGACGATCCATCCATCACGAAGGGGGCTGGATTGCTTGGCACCAACGCTGTAACTTTTACAACACTGCTAGGAGCAGCTGGCACATTGATCACCGTCCAGGTGCCCTTGGTTGGCACGGCTGCTATACCTCAGACCTTCATCTACACCATCCCTGCTTCGAC
>CAITMP010000562.1 GCA_903893525.1 uncultured Acidobacteriia bacterium
ACGCCCGGAGCAACTTGTTGACCTGGATGGTCGGGCTGGTGAAAAAACCCAGAGTCGCCATGGAATTGTAAAGGGCCGGGCTGGAGGTCTTCAACGCGCCATAGTTATTGAGAAAGAATGGGTTGGTCACGTTGCTGTTGAGGGCTGTGGCCAAGGCATTGTTGCGGGTGGTGCCGGTGGCCCAATACGACCCTGGAAGGAAGTCCACCTTCTTCGAAACGCCAATGTCGCCGGCGTATTGCCCCCAGTAGGATGCCTCCACCAGAATGTCGCCCGCCAGTTGGCGTTGCACGCCGACGCGCCACTTGTCTACCCGTGCGTGTTTCCGATCATACGGCGTGAAGCTGAAGCCACGCCCCACCTGGTACATGGAACCGAGCGAATTGCCGAACGGCGCATCATACCGGGTACCGTCGGATCGCACCGGGAAGGGATCGGTAAGCGGGGAAATTCCCTTTGCCGGGTTGCCGGCAAGCCATGTCTGGCCGAAATCATTGCTGATCGTTGTCGAGGTGGACCTGGAGTAGCCGGACTGGTTGGCCGCTTCCACGATCGGACTCAACGTATCGTAGTAGGCTCCGTATCCGCCACGGATCACGGTCTTGGGATTGTACTGCCAAGCCGCCGAGACGCGGGGGAGGAACATCAACTGCCCCTGCCACAGGTTTCGGGGAGCACCGTTCACACCCGCGTACACATTCCCGCCCAGAACCGAGAAGCCGCTTGCGGGAAGCTGGGACACCGGACTTGCCGCGTAGGCCGCCTGGGTGGCTGCGTTGATTGGAAGTTGCGTTTTAGGGTCGAAGTAAGTGATTGCCCGGTTATAACGCTCCGTGGGACCGGTTTCGTACTCCATGCGGAGGCCGAGCGTAACTGTAAGGTTATTCTTCACGCGCCATGTATCCTGGCCGTACCAGCCGTAATACTGGTTCACCTGGGACACGGAAGTATTGTTGTCGATGGACGCGCCGGTGGGCACACCAAGAATAAACGAGGCCCAACTCAAGCCAACGCTCGCCGCCGGGGCGTTGCCGTCATCATCTTTGCGGACAAAGTTGTTGCCGAAGGTGAAGTTGCCGGACGCGTTGCCATTGAAACCGACATCGTTGCGCACTTGGTCTCGGAAATCGATTCCCGCGCGGAGCGAATGGCGTCCGGCAATGTGGGAAAGATTCGCCTTCACCCCCTGGGACCGGGTCTTGGGGTAGGTGGAAAGCGCGCGTCCAAAGTTGGCGCTGTTGTAAAAGAAATAACCGGGCAAATTGAAGACCGGCGCACTGCAATCGTTGTAGGCCTGGCACTGCTGGTCCACGTACGTGGGAAGACCGAAATCGGTCGGCTTCTTGGCAATCAAACCAGTGTTGTACAGCCGTTGGAACCATTGATTGGCCGCAACGGAGACATCGAGCAGGGTGGATGCCGAGAAGATATGGTTCCAGTTGGCGACGCCGGAGACATTGTTGCGGGTGTCGTCGGAGGTCATCAGCCCGGTGGAGGTAAAATCGCCGTAGTACTCGATGTAGTGGCTCCAATTCCAGCGGAAGCTGAAATGATCGTTGGCCGTGGCTTGGTAGTCCGTGCGCTGGTTGAGGGCATTGTAATTGTTGTTGTCCACCTGGCTGGTTGCCAGGTAGTTCACCGCAGTCGGATTGGTTGAGTTATTGGGTAGCGGGATGTACTTGCTGACGAAATTGTATGCAGGGTTGTTAAACCGGCTCTGGGGGATAATGTTCCCGGTGAACGGAGTCCGCACAAAGTGGGATGCGCGGGCCGGATCGGCTTGGATGGAGAGGGGATCGTAAACGATGTATTGCGCACTGTTGGGCAGGGAGAGGAACTCGGAGAAGTTGCCTGTGCGTTGGAGAGCAGTCGGAACGGTATCGTTGATGTCGGTGGTGCGCGCAGGCTCGCGGCTGCGGACGCCAGCATAGGCGAAGAAGAAGAACAGCTTGTCCTTGCCGTTGTAGACGTGGGGGATACGGACAGGGCCGCCGAAAGTGGCACCAAAGTTGTTATCGTGTCCGCCCGGGGTGATGGCACTCGCTGCAAGCGAATCGGCCAAGGCGTTGTTCCCGGCTGATCGGGCAGCGGCGATCTTCGAGTAGTAGTTCTGCTTGACGAAGAAGCCTGCTGCATTCCAGTGGGCATTGAGGTACTGCTCGGTCAGGGTTCCGTGGTAGCGGTTGGTGCCGGCCTTGGTGGAAATCTGCAGGTTCAGGCCAGTGGAATGGCCGAAGGAGGCGTCGAAGTTGGATGTTTCCACCTTGAACTCCTCAACCATGTCGGTATTCGGAGTGAAAGCTGCGTTGCGCCCCGAGCCTTGGTTGGGCTGGCCGTCGACCGTCCACTCGTTGCCGCCAACATTGCCGGGCGAGAAATAGCTGCCAGAGCTGCCGCCCACCTGTCCCTGCGACAGGTACTGCGTGGTGCCCGGACTCTGGACACCCGGGGCCAGCATCGCCTGCAGAATGATGTTGTTGGTGAGCACCGGCAGATCCATCAGTTCGCGGGTACTGAGCGCACGTCCAGTGGAAACCGAGTCGGTTTCGAGGATGGGGGATTCACCGGAGACTGTCACCGATTCGTTGATGGAGCCGACTTCCAGCTTCATATCAATGGTCAGTTGCTGGCCGAGGCCAACCACCAAGCCCGCGCGGACAAATTTTTTGAAACCGGACCCCTCCGCGCCCACCTGGTAGTTGCCTGGTTGCAGCAACCGCGCCTCGTAGAAACCAGTGGAATTGGTGCTGAATTGCAGGGCGACGTTCGTGTCGGTGTTGGTGACCGTAACGTGGGCACCGGATACGCTGGCCCCCTGCTGGTCTGTGACGGTGCCGGAGATGGCCCCTCGGGTATCCTGGGCGTTGACGATGGAGCCGCCGGACAGTACTGTTGCAAGGATCAGGCGTAGCGCTCGGGCGTTCTTCATGGAATGACCTCGAACGGGCGACTCGGGCCAC
>CAITMP010000563.1 GCA_903893525.1 uncultured Acidobacteriia bacterium
AGTTCCGTCATGAGGCCGGGCAAACTCCACTGCATGTTGAGGCTGCCCGGAGCCCACTTGTATTCCTCGGTCATCACCTTGCCGACTTCGTCCTGGCTCTTGCCGCTCTTCACGAGCCCGGCCACCCGGTTCCGAAGCTTTTCCACGTTGTCGCGGTAGGTCTTCAGGCCGGCCTTGTCGGTAACCTTGCCGTGGCCGGGGATGACGGTGTCGAAATCCATCCCGAGCGCCCCATCGAGGGTCTTGGTCCATTCCACGACGCTGCCGCCGCCGGGATAGTCGATCAGCGGGCTAACACCGGCCATCAGATCGCCCGTGTGGATCGTTTTGAGCGACGGAATGTAGACAATGGCGTCGCCGTTGGTATGCCCGCGACCGAAATGCCGGGCCCGGACTTCTTTTCCGCCGAGGAACACGCTGGCTTCTTGGGTGTACACAAACTGTGCCGGGGCGACGTTGGCTGCTGCGTTGGATTGCTTGTGCTCCACGATGTTCTTACGCGCCTGGGCGGTGGAAACCACAATCGCCGACGACACGAACTGGACGTTGCCACCGCTGTGGTCCTCGTGGTGGTGGGTGGAAAAGATGTACTTGATCGGCTGCGGGGTAACGGATTTCACGGCGGCCACAATCTGATCGTGGTCCCGCTCGTACTTGTCGTCAATCAGGATGACGCCTTCGGAGGTGACGAGGGCGGCGACGTTTCCGCCGTCGCCCTCAATGTTGTAAAGATCTTCCTTGACCTTCGTGATGGTGAGCTTTGCAGGCTGGGTTTGCGTATATGCGACCCAGGAGAGTACGAGGAACGACGCCGAGGCAACGGCGCGCATGATTGTCGACTTGCGCATGATTCCGCAAATATAGCAGACCTGCGGAATCACCGCGTTTCCACTACCTCCGGTCGTCGGCGGATGGACCGTACATACCTGGAACCGAAACATCCAAAAGCCGCAGGTACACGCTCAACTGCGCACGATGGTGGATCATATGGCTCATCACCATCATGCGGAGCACGGCGGCGCGCGGCATGCTAAACATCGTCTGGCCGCCATAGACCAGCGACCACATGCCGCCCAGGGTCTCGTCGCTGACGCCCTCGATGGCGGCATGGCCCGCAGCGGTGTTCTTGTCGAACGCGGCCAGAAGTTCCTCGGATGTGGCCGCGTTGAACGGCTTTTGGCCCGGGGTCAGTTCGAGCTTGTCCGTATGTATCGTCACGTCGGCCCAGTGGCCGGTTTCGGCAACGTGGCTGGCCAGACGGCCCAATGTCATGGACTTGTCATGTGGCTTCCACCCGAATTTGTCTTCGGGCACCACCGCGAGAATCTTTCGGGCGTTGGCGAATTCCTGGTCGTATTCCGGTAGCAGCATTTGGCTGAGTGTCATATGTAAGAACCTCCAGAGGTTACAATAGCCTGTATCGCAACCATAGTCCAGCCGGTCGCCGCATCATCCGACGCCAGACCGTCGGAAGCGGGACCACGGAACGGCATGCAGTCCCGGTCCTCAGCACCCGAGTACCTGCCGGCTCTCACGGGATTGCGGTTCCTGCTGGCGCTCTGGGTGATCCTGCACCATATCGCCGGACGCGGCATGATGCTGGAATCGTGGACCAACGCCCGGCAGCCCGAAACCAAGAAACTCGTCCTCGGCGGCTACCTCGCGGTCCAGACCTTTTTCCTGCTGAGTGGCTTTGTTCTTGCGAAGAGCTACGCGCGCTCCACTTGGACGAGGCACGACGTGATCCGCTATGTCGCAGCCCGTTTTGCCCGTATCTATCCGGTCTACATCCTGAGTTTGACGGTCGTTTCGCCATTCATCTTCGGGGCGATGATGCGGCCCACCCGCAGCCTGGAGCTCAAAGCCAAGCTGCTATTCCTCTATGCGTTCGTACTGCAAGGTTGGGCCGGGGATTTGGGTGTTGGATGGAACACCCCTGCCTGGACACTCTCCTGCGAGTTCTTCTTCTACCTTTGGTTTCCATTCCTGTTTTTTGGACTGCGACGGGCCGGAAAATGGACGACTGCGGGGGTGGTCGTGTTGACCATCGTGTTCCCGGTGCTGTTGGCCCATGCCGGTGTCCCTTGGACGTGGAAACCGATCCACCACCTGTCCGATTTCGCGGCAGGAATCGCCGCCGCGCGCATCTACGATTTTCTGGGCCCCCGTTTCCGCGGCTACGGTGCGTGGCTCTACCTTCCCGCGTTGGTGATGGGGGCCGTTCTAATCACGCACCCGGAACTGATGGAAGGCACCTACGGGGACGTCAACACTGGATTGCGGCCCCTGAATGTGATGGCGCTGGTGGGTTTGGCCCTGGAAGGCGGATTCGGCGCCCGCTGGCTGGCTGGCAAATCCGCCGACTTCCTCGGCAAGGCCAGTTACTCGATGTACATCCTCCACGTGCCCGTCCTCTGGTGGTACAACCAGTGGGCGCATGAGCACAAACTCCACCTGCCCGGACCTGCGGCCGCCGCCCTGTTCATCACGATTGTGATGACTGTGTCGTCGGTATCCTTCCTCTGGGTGGAAGTGCCGGTCAACCGCTGGCTCCGCGTACGTGTCAACAAGTGGCTCGCCAGCCACTAGCCCGCGCGTTCCTTGGCATCGTCGGCGTCACCCCAGACTTCCTCCCGGATAATCCGCTCGGTTGCCTCGTTGAGATAGGCGTCGAGTGCGCCCTTCAACTCCATGTACTCCGGCCAAAGCGTCTTGTCGATGAATGATTTCGGTGCCCGCACCATCACCGTCGTAAAGCGCTGCCGCTTGTACCGGTAGGGTTCGAGTCCGTAACGTCTGCAAAGTGCCGCGAACAGGCGGCGCTGCCAGCGGTCGGGCAGCGTAAACTGGACCTCCACCGTGCGCTCGACCTTGGTCAGCGAGGCCAGCGCCTGTTTGATCCTGTCGATAGCGGCGGCCGCGGCCACCTTTTCGCCCTGAGTAGTCGCACCCTCGAACAGGGCGGAGATCTTCCTGAGCTTTTCGCGGAGTTGCTGCTCGGAAGTCAATTACAGCAGAGCCTCGAACTCCTGCAGGCTCTCCGGGATCGAACTGGCTGGCGCGATTGCCGCATAGTACTCGGCTGTCAGACGTCCCTGCCCCGGAATCCACTTGTAGCCGGGCACGCCGTACATGCTGCCCCGCTCAATCATCTGCTGGCGCGTCTCAGGAAATGGGGAAACACCGAATTCCATGCCCCGCGTCTTTGTCCGACCGAGCCATGGGGTGTGCGTGCGCCCGCAGTTTTCCTCCCAAATACCGAGCCACGGAAATTCCTCACGGTTCCACACGTAGCCGATGGCGACATTCGACGTCGGGGACCAGCCTACCCAATACGAGCGGTCCACCGCGGGATCCATCAAATGCGCCGTGTATCCGCTGGACGGCCCGTCGGCCGGGAATACCCGGAGATCCCGGACATTTTCGCCTTGTGGCCAGAGTGGCCAGTCAAAGTCGGTTGTCTCGCCGATGGCGCGCGACTTGGTGGCCGGCATGCGGAACTCGGTCTTGCCGTTTTCGAGGAAGGGCGGTCCGAGTGTCACGTGCTGGGTCCAAGCGATCGGCCGGTCGAGTGGCGAGAGATTCTGCACGGTCTCCCGGATCAGGACCCGCCGCCCTTCGAGCCGGAATTGGCGCTCGAAAGCAAGTTGGGAATCATTCAACTGGCAGGCGGCGGTGAATCCGTCTTCGGAGACCGCGAAGGAATATGGCACCCAGCTGCCTTCGGCATGGGCGACGACACCGGCACGGATCTCGGCCTCGGACGGGGGGCCGAAAAGGTCCAAGCACAGATTGTGGCCCATGATGCCCGCCAGCAGCTTGCTTTCGCAGTCGTTGCCGAATTCCGGGTTGGCCTCGGGCGACCATTCCGAAATCTCGACAGTCTGCCACGGAGGCAGCCAGAGGGGGTTCACACCGGTGGATTTGTCCAGAATTTCCGCGATGTGGCCGCCCTCGGCCAGCACCGTTAACCGGATCAGATCGTTTTCGACTTGGAAGGCCAGTCTGCCGTGGAAGAGGGTCTCGGTCATGGCGTCTCGACTACCATTAAAGCCTACGCACGGTCGCTGCCATCCGATCGAGGGCGAGATTGACAAAGCAGCCCCGTTGGTATACGCTCACGGGAGCTTGAGTCGTTTCAACGCCGCGTTCTAGACACGTTATGAGCTCCCACAAATTCCCCGCACTGCACAACGCCATGTGGCCCGGCCTGGTCGGCAAAGGACCGGATTCCGAGCCGCCCATCGATCTCGACACCATGCTGAACCTGACCGCCGCCGCGGACGTGGACGGCGTGAAGTTCGACGGAGTGGACCTGTTCCTGTGCCTGCCGCACACCGACATCGATTCCTCCGACGACGACCTGAAGGTCCTGGCCGAGAAGCTCTCGTCGCGAAACCTGAATGCCGGGTCCCTGGTTGCACCGGTCTGGCCCCCAACCGGCGGCGGTTCCGCCATGGGTGGCCCCGAGGATGTGGAAAAGTTCCTCACGCAAGTCCGCAAATCCTGCATCATCGGCAAGAAGCTGAAGGATCTGGGCATCCGGAAATCGGGCGTCATCCGCATCGATTCCGCCACCGGAGTGCATGATTGGGCCGCCGACCCGGCAGGGAACACCGCCAAGATCGCCAATACCTTCCGCGAAGCAGGACACATCGCCGCCGGATACGGCGAGCGCCTCGCCGCAGAGGGCGAAATTTGCTGGGGTGGCATGCAGAGCTGGCGCCGCAATGTCGAACTGCTGGAAATGGTAGACATGCCCGCAACCGTCGGATTCCAAGCCGACATGGCGCACACCATGCTCTTCACCATGGGCTACAATGCCCCCGAAGACCGCCTGCTCGCCGATGATTTCGACAGCCTCTCCAAGGAAGACCAGTCCGCCGCGCTCCGCATCGCATACAAAAAGATGGCGTCCACCTTGCGCCCTTGGACCTTTGACTTCCACGTCGCCCAGAACGATGGCACCGTGAAGGGTGAAGGCTCCCACGACAAGACCGGTCGCCACTGCCAGGCAACCGACCCCAACGGCAAGCTCGACATCGTCGTCGATGCCGGTGCATGGCTCCGAGACGAAAACGGCAACAGTAGCCACAAGTTCGAACACATCTGCTGGGACGGCTGCATGTTCCCGAACGCCGTGATGATGGAACAGCAGACTTGGAACGACATTCTCCGCACCATGATCGCCGTCCGTGACGCGCACGGCTGGAACTAAGACCAATGAAGAAGAAACTGAACATAGGAATGATCGGCTACGGCTTCATGGGCCGTACCCACTCGAACGCCTTCAGCAAGGCCCCCCACTTTTTCGACCTGCCGTATGAGCCGGTCCTGAAGACCGTTTGCGCCCGCAATGCCGACAAGGCGCAGGCCTTTGCATCCCAGTGGGGATACGAAAACATCGCCACCGACTGGCGCGAGGTGGTTGAATCCCCCGATATCGACCTGATCGACATCGCCAGCCCCAACGACACCCATTATGAAATCGCCATTGCCGCCGCCAAAGCTGGCAAGATCGTCATGTGCGAGAAGCCGTTGGGACGGAATCCGGGCGAATCCGAGGCAATGACGGCGGCGGTGGAAGCCGCCGGAGTCCCGAACATGGTCTGGTACAACTACCGGCGCACCCCGGCGGTCACCTTGGCCAAGCAGTTGATCGACGAAGGCCGGCTGGGAAGAATTTTCCACTACCGCACCGTCTTCCTGCAGGATTGGACGATTTCCGCCGATCTTCCGCAGGGCGGCGCCGGGTTGTGGCGTCTGGATTCTTCGGTTTCCGGGTCCGGCGTCACGGGCGACCTGCTGGCGCACAATATCGACACCGCCATGTGGTTGAACGGACAGATTGACGAGGTGACGGCGATGACCGAAACCTTCATCAAGTCCCGCACCCACACGCTGACCGGCGAAGTCACTCCGGTGACGATCGACGACGCCAGCATGTTCCTGGCGCGGTTCTCGAACGGCTCTTTGGCGACGTTTGA
>CAITMP010000564.1 GCA_903893525.1 uncultured Acidobacteriia bacterium
CCGCAGCCGCTTGGACCCACTAGCAGGGTCATCTCGCCGTGCCGCGCCTCGAAATCCACCCCCCGAAGGACCCGGACCACCGAGTCGCCGGTGCCGAAGTCCTTTGACAATCCCTGGGTTTCCACTGCATGCTTGCTCATTCGATTCCCCCCTGAAAACTAATCTCCCTGCGGAAAGAGCCACCGTGGCCCCGGCATCCGGTTACCGCCGCCTAAAAGGCGGCTGCAGGCAAGAATGCCTGGCCCACACGGACCTGGACCACAGGCTAACCTCGAAATACGACAGCCGGTTCCAAGACCACTACCTTGCGGACGCTCACCACACTCGCGAGGAACGCAATCCCGGCTACCGTGACCGCCACGCCCTTCATGATTTCCGGCAGCATATAGAAGCCCCGGAGGTCGAGATTGTTTTTCGTCGCCTCGAAGAAGGCCGCCGTCATGGCGATTCCAATGCAGTACCCGATGCTCCCCACAATCGCCGCCTGCATCAGGATCATGCCCGTGATCCGCATGTTGGTGACCCCGATGGCCTTCAATGCCCCGAACTGCTTCAGATTTTCCAGCGTGAACAGGTAGAACGTCTGGCCCGCCACCACCGTGCCCACAATCAAGGCGATCAGCACCGTGATGCCGAAGTTGATCGGGATACCCGTGTTCTGGATGTAGTACCAGATGGTCCGCCAACCGAAGTCCGAGGCCGTTTCCGCCCTCAGCCCGGTGGCCGCCGAAATTCGGCGCGCGGCATCGTCTGCGGACAAGCCCTTCCGGGGCTGCGCCACGATGAACGACATCAGGTTCCGTTCCGATCCCACCAGCTTGATCGCAATCGAATACCGGGCATACGCCACAGGCAGGTTCACAAACGGGGCCGACGAATTGCAGATCCCGGCCACCGTCAGCAAGTGGTCGTTGATCTCCACCTGTTTTCCCAGCTCCAGCGGCTCGCCGGGGAAGAAGAATTTGTACCCGACGCGGTCCAAAATGATGGAATCCGGTTGCAACAGGGCGTCCAGCTTGCCCAGCGCCATGTCCTGCGGACCGCCGACCAGCGAAACGTCATCCACGCCCATCAGGATGGTGCCCCGGAAGCTGCCATCGCGGTGCACCCGCGTGCGTGCCAACCCCTTGAACAACGGCACAGCCCACTCGACGGCTTCAGTGCCCCTCACCCGGTACAAATCCTGGTCCGGCAGCGACTTCACCTCATCCAAGTACTGCGTCTTCGGATCCATCACCCAAATCGAAGCGTCGCGGACATCCAGAATCTGGCTGCGGGTTCGGTTCATCAGGCCGCAGAAGATCGACGCTTGGTGCGACATCAGAAATGTGGAAAACGCGATTGCGAAGATCAGGCCGAGGTATTTGGCCTTGTCCCCGGTCAACATCTTCCACGCTACAAAGTTCATGCTTCCAATTCCCTTCCTCTGCTCTTGATCTACGTTTATTTAATGAACGATGTTCACTAAAGTTGCAAAAAAATGGACGCACTCAGCGCGACCGGATTCCCTCCATCGCGATGTCCAAAGTGGTCTCCACCAGCCGCGTGTGTTCGATGAACGGGAAATCCGGTTTGGTGATCAACAGCATCACAACGCCGTGCATCGCGGCCCACAGGGACTGGCTCACCGCCTCCACGTCGTCAAACCGCAACTGTTGGGCATCGATGCACTTCCGGACGCAGTCCCGCATGCACTCGAACGACCGCAGACCGGCTTGCAATGCCTCGTCCCCGCCTTTGTGCTTGGCGCTGGGCGCGACGCCAAACGTCACGATGTAGTGGAAAGGGTGGTCCAACGCGAATTGCGCATACTGCCGACCCCCGCGGCGAAGCCGGTCCAACGGGTCCCCCTGGTCATTCCGGATGGCCTCCATCCGGCGGTCGAGCTTCTCGAAGGTTTCCATGCAGATGGCGGCGAGGATGGCGTCCTTGTC
>CAITMP010000565.1 GCA_903893525.1 uncultured Acidobacteriia bacterium
CGACACACCAGCCGGGATCTTTTCGATGCCGCGCTCCACAATCCAATCCATCACCCGCACATATTGTGCAAATCCGCCGCCAGCAGGCTCAAAACCCGCCGTCACGCCCACCTTCTTATAGACCGGGCACTGCGCGTAAAGTTTCCGCTGGCAATAGAAACAGCTGCCGCAGGGGATGTGGTGGAAAACGATGACCCTGTCACCGGGTACGTACTTCGTAACCGCGCTGCCGACCTTCGCCACAATCCCAGCAGTCTCGTGCCCGTAGATGCGCGGTGGCGGCAGGAGGTCGTATTCGATCTTCTTGAGGTCCGTGTGGCAAACTCCGCACGCCTCCACGCGGATCAGGATCTCCCCGGCTCCAATTTCAGGCGTCGGAACGTCGTCGACCGAGACCACGCTCGATCCGCGATATACGGCGGCCCGCATCACGTCGGGCAGGGGTTCAGAAATCGCAGTGGTCAAGAAACTCTCCAAGATTTATTGATGCAGCCCGTGTCCGTTTGGATAGACGAATCAGCTCCCGAAAGCACTTTGGCCGCATCAAGGAGCTGCACACCAGGCGAAAAGTGTCGAATCGACCGTCCTGCATAAGGAAATAGTTAAAATCTATCGAGAAATCCTCGTCGGCAAGGTCGCTCACAGCCCGAATACAGTAGAATCCCACACCCAATTCGACCGTCGCACCCAATGCCCCGGCAGCTTCCATTTCCACCACCCAAGCGCCTCCCGACCGCAATTCGGCCTTCTCGGCGGCCGTTTGCGCGATCCGAGGAATGGAGGCCAGAGCGCCGGACTTCGATTGCGGCCGGCTTCCAGGCAACAGCGTCGGCAAACCATTGACGTTCGTCGCCACAAACACATCGCCAATTCCCAACGAAGTATCCAAGGCTCCGCAGAAGCCGATATTGCACACGCCGTTCAAACCAAACGCACCCGCAGCCGCTTCGACCGCCATCCGAGCCCGCTCCGGACCCGCCCCGTTGGCAATAGCCAGCACCGGGCGCGATTTCCAAGTGCCCCGCCTAGCCCAGTGGACCGGCATCGCCACGGGCTCCACTCCCGTCCAATGTGTGACGAAGGGTTTGCACTCACGCGGATCGGCCGCAAGAAACAGCAACGGCTTCATCGGGGCTGGAACCAACCGATGGCGTCCGTCAATGCGCCCTTGGCAGGACCGGGGTCATACCCGAGTTCCCGCGCCGCCTTCGCATGCGTGACCCACATCTTCTTCTTGGCCATCCGGACCGCCTCCATGGGTGCCCTCGGTGGAATCCCAGTCAGATGTGCCAAACCAGTGGTCACCACGCCCGCGGTCCAAGCCACAAAATAGGGCAAGCGCACAGCTGGAGCCGGACTGCCGGTTTGTGTTGCCAATTCCCGCAGAATCCCCCCGAGCGTCATGTTTTCCGAACCGAGGATATACCTCTCACCGACCAACCCGCGCTCGCAAGCCAACAAATGGCCCAGCGCCACGTCCCGCACGTTGACCACGTTCAACCCGGTGTCAATGTAGGCCGGCATGGCCCCGGCCAGAAAGTCCTTGACGATTTGCCCAGTCGGGGTGGGTTTGAAATCATGGTCGCCCATCGGTGCCGTCGGATTCACGATGATAACCGGAAACCCGGTTCTGGCATAGCCCAGCGCGACCTGCTCGGCCAAGAACTTCGATCTCTTGTAGTCTCCCGACATGGAATCTATGGAGACCGGCTGGTCCTCGTCGCCCAAGCCTTCCTTGGGGAGTCCGATGCACCCGACGGTACTCGTGTACACCACGCGGTCCACCCGAGCACTGCGGGCTGCACCCAGTAGATTTCTCGTGCCTTCCACGTTCGAGTCGTACAGGTCTTTCGGGTTCTTTGACCACAGCCGGTAGTCCGCAGCAACGTGGTAAACAACGCCGCAACCTGCAGCCGCCCGCCGCAGAGAGTCGGCATCCCGCAAGTCGCCGGTGACCTTCTCCACTTCCAACCCGGGCACCGCCGACGCGTTCCGCACCAGAGCCCGGACCTCGTGGCCCCGCTCCAATAGCAGCCTCGCGACGTGCCAACCGACAAAGCCCGAGGCGCCTGTGACAAGTGTGGGCTTCATCGACTCCCTCCAGTTTACCGCGCAACCCACGCGTTCAATGTTTCTCGATAAATATAGATCCCCCCCGAAATCCCCGCATCTGCCGTGGTAGAGATACCTCTCTAACTCAAGGAAACATGAAACGTACCCTGTCCCTCATTGCCCTCGCACTTTCTTCCACCTTCTTCGCTTCGGCTGCCGACATCGTCGACACAGCCGTGGCAGCGGGTAACTTCAAAACCCTCGTCACCGCCGTGAAGGCCGCTGGCCTCGTCGATACCCTCAAGAGCGCCGGGCCCTTCACTGTCTTCGCCCCCACGGACGAAGCCTTCGCCAAACTCCCCGCCGGTACCATCGAAGCTCTCCTCAAGGACACCGAAAAGCTCAAGGGCATCCTGACCTACCACGTCGTTGCCGGCAAGGTGATGGCCGCGGATGTTGTAAAGCTGAAGACTGCCAAGACCGTCGAAGGCCAGTCCGTCAAAATCTCCGTCAAGGGCAGCACCGTGAAGGTTGATGGCGCAACTGTCGTCAAGACCGACATCGTTTGCGACAACGGTGTCATCCATGTGATCGACGCCGTCATCCTCCCGCCCGCAAAGAAGTAGTATTTGGATCCTTTCTCGGAACCAAGGCCCGGCGCATCATTTCGCCGGGCCGAGCTGTTTCTAAGCCACCCTCCGATCTCCGCACCGGCCGTGGTTTGATACCCTGAATCCGGCAGCAGTTAAGCCCACTCGGAGGTTCCAGTGAAAATCGATCTTGAAGACGTCCGTCGCCATTTGGCACTTCTGTCGGACGAGGCTCTTCTCGCCACCAATCGCAACGACTTGATTGAGGAGGCGCGCCAGTGCCTCGATGAGGAAGTTGCCAAGCGTCGCCCAGATGCTGTTTCCCCTGATCCAGGTCCGGAACCGTCGTGGCAGGAAGCCGCCGAAGTTCAGTCGGAGGAAACCGCAGCGGGGTCAGCCGCGGCATCCGAAGCCGACCGCGGTGCGGTCGTCTCCATCGCCTCCTATACCCATGCCGACGAGGCGCGTCTAGCCCGCGGACTGTTGGAAGTTGCGGGAATTCCCTCCTTCCTCGCCAATGAGCAGACCGCTCTCGGAGCCCTCCATCTGTTGGTTCCGGCCGATCAAGTCGATGCAGCGCTGGAAGTTCTGGCCGACGATATTTCGGAAGAAGAACTGGCCGCCCAAGCGGAGGCTGCCGGCTTCACTGATGGTCCCGTGGATTACGATGCCGACGGGGACGCGGAAGCGGAGGATCGTTAGGATGCTTCGGCATGTTCTTGCATCCAGTTTGGCCTTGGCGGCCTTGGTTCACGCTGCGACTCCACCCGAGGCGAGTATTTCCAACGGCCAGGTAACAGCCAAGATCTACCTGCCCGATGCCAAAAATGGCTACTACCGGGGCACCCGTTTCGACTGGTCCGGTGTGGTCCACAGCCTCACCTACAAGGGCCATGACTTCTACGGTCCCTGGTACCAGGAAGTTCGTCCCGCCGTGACGGATTTCATTTACGAGGGTCCCAACGTCGTCACCGGCGCGGCCAGTTCCATCCCCGGTCCGGTTGAGGAATATTTCACTGGTACAACAGCCCTGGGCTTCGAGCAGGCCAAGCCCGGCGGGACGTTTATCAAGCTGGGCATCGGTGTCCTCAGACGCCCGGACGACAAGCCCTACAACCACTACACGCCCTACGAGGTGGTGGATCCTGGCAAGTGGACCATCAAGAAACATGCGGACAACATCCAGTTCATCCAGGAGATCCATGGCCCGGGTGGCTACGCCTACATCTACACCAAGACTGTGCGCTTGGCTAAGGGTTCCCCTCGCATGACGCTGGAGCACAGTCTGAAGAACATCGGTACCCAGCCCATCGACGCCAATGGCTACAACCACAATTTTTTGGTTGTCGACGGCAAGGGCCCCCAACCCGGTGACAAGCTGACCGCCGCCTTCAACCTGAAGACCCCCGCACCTTTGGAGAACGATCTAGCGGCCATTGAAGGCAAGAGTCTCGTCTACAAGAAGCCGGTCGAGGGCAAGGACCGGGTCTTCACTCTCCTCCAGGGCTATTCCGGCGACGCCAAGGACTTCGATTTCCGTGTCGACAAGGCGAACGGGACCGGGTTCCGCGTGACCGCCGACCGACCAGTAAGCCGCGCCATGCTCTGGTCCATCCGTACCGTTATGTCCATCGAGCCCTATCTGGAAATCAAGGTCAATCCAGGCAAGACGACTACTTGGACCCTGACATACGACTACTTTGCCAAGTAGGGGCTACCTTCGCCAAACGGGAATCCCGCTCCTTGCCTGGCGATACAGGTAAAGGAATAGCAGGAAGTAAACTCCGGCCGAGGCTTCCAGAAGGAGGACTGCAATTGCTGGTGCAAACACCCGTCCTGCCAACCATCCAACCAGCAACAGGAACTGCATCCCGTGCAGCCCCAGAAAGTGGGGTACACGTAGGTCGCCATGCTGGGTACTCCAGTTCGTGACCGGCAGTCCAGGCCCACCGTCGGGAGCTCCCACCGTGTGCGCCCCCGCCAATGCCAGACGCCCTGTAATTCTCGCTTCCTCCAGTTGGACTGGCGTCGGCCCGATCATCGCTCGACCGGAAGCCGATCCCAAGACGGTCAGCACCATTCCCAAGCGGAGTGCCGTTCCCAGAACAGGATCGAGGAACGGCTGCCGAAACAGGGCCACGGCAAAGAAGACTGACGCCACCCAAACAATTGCGATCCCCGCCGCCATCGCCGAGAGTATCGCCGCGTCCAAAGGCTTTCCGACGTTGAAATGACTCCCTGTCCCCCGTGCGGCTTGCACCACGATCAGCACCCATTCCAGCAGTAGCATCCACGTCGTTGCCCCGGACGCCACCGCGACCCACTCGGGCCAAATGCTCAAATGGCCCCGCATGAACGCCATCGAGATCAGGTAGATTGGTATCGATACCGCAAATTTCGCGGGCTTCAGCCAAACCGGCGCGTTGTGGACCCTTCTCGGATCCAGAAATATGCCAGCACCGCAGGGAACACATAGTGCCAGGAGCACGAATGCAAGTGTGGTCATCGCCGGATCGCTGTTGTAGATCTGCTGCAGCATGTTGCCATTGTCAACTTTTGGTGTTGACAATGTCAACATAAGCCACTCGGAGTACGATAAGTTGTTGGCCTCAAAAAGGTACCACCACGGAAATCTGGAAGCCGCCCTCCTCGAATCGGCATTGGAAACGATTCGGATTGAAGGCGTGGACGCCGTGACCCTTCGCGGTGTCGGTGCGAAGGTGGGTGTTTCCCGCACCGCACTCTACCGCCATTTCTCTGACAAAGCAGCCTTGATGGCGCGCGTCGCCTCTGAAGGTTTCCGCCTCCTGCGAGCAACCTTGCAAGACACTTGGAACGACGCACTCAAAAACCCGGAGGCCAATCCCGATCCCATCTCCACCCTCGGACACGCATATGTGCGGTTCGCCTTGGCCAACCAAGGCTACTACCGAACCATGTTTGGTCGCATCGCTGCGGACTGGTGCACCTACCCTGAGTTGATGATCGACGGAGGGCAGGCATTTCAGATCCTCCTGGATGCGGTGGTCCTGTCGCAAACCGCCGGTCGGGTGGTTCCGGGCGATCCGCTTGGCATCGCACGCGTCCTGTGGGCATCCGTCCACGGCGTGGCCATGCTCACCATGGACGGCCATCTGACACTTGAGGACCACGTCGTCGAACTGGCCACCCGGTCCCTCCGCGAAGGAATCGGCATCCGGTGACCGAACTTTTCCGCGTCGTGGAAAAGCCACGCGAATGCTCCTACCTGCCCGAGCAACTATCCTCGCTCGAATACCAAATCGTCGCCAACGTCACCGCAGCCGAGTACGCAGACCTCTTGGTGCGCGGGTACCGCCGCTTCGGCCGCTACATCTTTCGCCCGGTCTGCGGCACCTGCCGCGAATGCCGCAGCCTCCGAATTCCGGTACAGGACTTCGAACTCTCCGCCTCACACCGCCGTGTGATGCGCGCCAACTCCAATATCCGCGCCGAACTGCACCCCGCCTACGCCACCGTAGAGCACCTGCGGATCTTCAACCAGTACCACGACTTCATGGCCGATTTCCGCAGCTGGCGCCACAAAACGACCACTGCCGCAGAGTACCTGGATGACTTCGTAGTCGACCCCTTCCACGCCGATTCCGACGCCTTCGCACTCCAGTGGCTCTACTTCGAGGACGACCGGCTTCTCGGCGTCTCCATCATGGACGAAGTCCGTCTCCCCGGCTCCCCCGGTGCCATTTCGCTGGTGTATTGCTACTACGATCCCGCTTGGCGACCCCGTTCACCCGGCACCTTCGCAATCCTGAACCAGTTGTCCTACGCCAAGGATGCTGGCATGGACTATGCCTACTTCGGCTATTGGGTAGAGGGTTGCCAATCTCTGAGCTACAAATCGCGCTATCGTCCAGCGGAAGTCCTCGACTGGCCCTCCGGAACCGATGAGGTTCCCGACTGGCGCCCCCGCCCATAACCCGGCTCCCTGCTTATTTCCCCGTACTGAACTTCAGCCAGTTTTCGTAGGAGTGGTTGCGCGGACCGGTGTACAGAATGGTGTCGAAGAAATCCGCCCGCCCCAACATCCTCGGATCGCCCTCGCCCCGCAGTGTTTCCTCCATCCGTTCGCGCATCTGCCGCTTGATCGTCGCGTACTCCAAGTTGGTGGCCAAGTTGTCCATGCAATCGGGGTCTTTGTCGACCATGTACAATTCCTCCGGCGGACGCTTTCCGAACGACATCTGGTAGTACTTGTCGAAGCGGGAGATCATGTCGGTCTTCGTCGGGCCATCGTCCACATTCCGATACCCTGTCTCGGGATCACCCGCAGGCCATCGGTCGGGTTCGTAGTTCCGTACATATAGGAACTTCCGGTCACGCAGGGCCCGGACCGGATAACCAGCATCGTTCGGCCGCCCCAGATCGTGGCGCTCCTTGGCGATTAGCACGGTATTGCGCGATGTATCCACGATCCCGGATTTGCCGCTCTTGAGAACATCCAGGAAGCTCTTGCCAGTCATGGTGCCAGCGGCGGGCAGTCCGGCCAGTTCCATGAAGGTCGGAGCAAAATCGCGCGTGCTGATGAAATCCTCAACCGTCCGACCGGTCCCGATGTTCTTGCCCCACCTCACCGCTAGCGGAATATGGAAGCCTTCCTCGTAGATCTGTCCTTTGACCCGTGGAAAAGGCATCCCATGGTCGCTGGTCATCACCACCAAGGTGTTGTCCAGTTCGCCGATGTCCTCCAAATGCTTCAGCGCCTTGCCCACCTGCGTGTCGAACCACTCCACCTCCAACGCATAATCGGCTAGGTCGCTGCGCGTCACCCGGTTGTCTGGCAGATACTTTGGCACCGTGATCTCGGCCAACTTCTTCCCGGCCCGCAATCCCGAACCGGGCTCATACGGGCGATGAGGTTCCTGTCCGCCCATCCAGAAGCAGAAGGGCTTGTCGGCGGGCTTTTCGGCTAGGAACGCCTCGAAATTCTTCGCGTAGTCGTTGGGCGCAATCGAGTCCGTCGGTGGCTTCAACTTGTGCTGTTGGTATTCCTTGCCCGCAGGATTGTGGTCGAAACCGGTGGACTTGAAATCGCCTGGACCCCACCCCTTGCCCGTCAGACCCACGTGGTAGCCCTCCTTTTCCAACTGGGCGGGATACACCGCAAACTCGTTCGGAAAGATGCTGTAGTGGTTGATCGCCTCTTTGAGTTGCCACGAGTTCCGACCCGTCAGGATGGTCGCCCGGCAGGGACTGCATTTTGGATTCGACGTGAAGGCATTGGCAAACAATACCCCCTCCCGAGCCACCCGGTCGAACGCAGGCGTCTTGACCCAGCTGCAACCATAGGCCCCGGCGTGGCCGTGGCTCCAGTCATCGTGGATGGTGAAGAGGATATTCGGACGTTTTGTCTTCTGTGCGGCCAACGATCCGGCTCCCGCCATGGCGACAGCGGCGGAAGCGAGAAATTCCCGGCGGGAAGGGGTCTGGGACATGAGCGACAGTATATAACCCCCGCCCACCGGGACACCAGCCTACTTCTGCTTCGCGATCACCAAATCCTTGATCTTCGCGTAGGTCGCCGCAGGAATGATCTTCTTGTCCACCAGTTCGTTCTTCGCGCGGTAGGGACGGCCCGCGATGATCTTCGCGCTATAAGCCTTTCCGATACCGGGCAAAGCATCCAACTCGGCCGCTGTTGCGGAGTTCAGGTCGAGCAGCGCGGCCTTCGGTGCTGCTTTCGCGTCCGCCTTGGCCTCCGCCTTCGGTGCGGCCTTGGATACAGCTTTGGGTGCCGCTTTCTTGGAATCGGCTTGTGGCGCGGCAGCCAGTGTAAATGCCGCAAATGCAATCAGGAGGATTCGGGTGATTGTTCGCATAGGGACTCGTTTCCTTCCGAGCTTACCAGTTCACGGCACCCTGTCAAACTGGAACCATGGCGGATATCTACGGCATCACGATTGGTGATTCGAGCGGCGTCGGTCCCGAAATTCTCCTCAAGGCTTGGGCCAACGGCGAGATCCACCACCCGGTAGTCATCTACGGCGATACCGCCGCCCTCGACCACTACAACCGTGCACTCGGCTACGGCGTCGAAATCCGGTCCGTAATCACTCCCGCCGAACACGCCCCCGGCGTCCTCAACGTCATTGACCATCGCCTTCTGACGCCCGACGACATCCGTCCCGGCGAGTTGAGCGCGGCTTCCGGTGCGGCCGCCAGAGCCTACGTCGTTTCCGCCACCCACGCCGCGCTCGCGGGTGAAATCGCCGCCATGGTCACCCTCCCCATGAATAAGGAGGCCACCCAACTCACTGACCCCGTCTTTACCGGCCACACCGAACTCATTGGCGAACTCTGCGGCTCCGACGATGTCACCATCATGCTGGCTTCCGACCAACTCATCGTCACCCATGTCAGCACCCACATGTCGCTCCAGAATGCCATCCACGCCGCCAAAAAGGAGCGCATCCAGACGATCCTCCGCCTCACGTGGGAAGCGGTTTCGCGCCTGATGCCGAATCCCCGCATCGCCGTCGCCGGCTTGAACCCGCATGCGGGCGAAAGCGGCCTCTTCGGCTTGGAGGAAATCCAGGAAATTCGACCCGCCGTGGAATGGGCCCAAGCCCACGGCATGCCTGTCGATGGCCCCTTCCCCCCCGACACCGTCTTCTACATGGCCGTGCGCAAGAAGAAGTTCGACGTGATCGTGTGCATGTACCACGATCAAGGGCATGTGCCCCTCAAACTTCTCGACTTCGAAAACGGTGTCAATGTGGCCTTGGGACTCCCGATTATCCGCACCTCGGTCGACCACGGCACAGCTTTCGACATCGCAGGCAAGGGGATTGCGTCCACCGTCAGCCTGATCCGCGCGCTCGAATTTGCGGTGAAGCTGCGGTCCGTCGGCGCGTCCATCCGCTGACGCGGAAGGAATTCTTCAAGAAAGTGCGTCAGGAATTTGACGATTCGATGACCCTGCGCTATGATGGTTTTGCGGGGTGGAGCAGTCTGGTAGCTCGTTGGGCTCATAACCCAAAGGTCAGAGGTTCAAATCCTCTCCCCGCAACCAATCCAATGCGGGTTCTCCGCAAACTCCCATAAAGTCTTTCTTTAAGTTGATCCGCTTCTGTATTGGGCTTGGGATGTTACGATGCCAAGTACGATGAAGACACGCGTCGCTACGCTCATCACCCTTGCCTGCCTAATCCTCGCAAGTGCACCAGCCCAGAATCGAAAAGCCAAACCCGCCCCTGCCACTGTTCCGACAGCCCTCGCTCCACAAAAGCAGGATGAGGAATACGGCAAACTCATCAAGCAATACCTCCAGGATCCCCGCATCACGACCGAGCTCGTCGACCACATGCCGGTGTCCGACACGGTCCCCTCGCCCCTGAAATTCTTCGGCCGCATCCCCGGCACCCCCGGTGAGCTCACCTATGCCGCCGATATCAACCGCTACTACGAAGCGCTTGGCAAGGCATCCCCGCGCGCCAAGTTCTGGAAGCTGGGCCAGACCGAGGAAGGCCGCGACCTCGTCGTCCTCGCCATCGCTGACGAAGCCACCATCAAAGACCTCGACAAGTACAAGGACATGCTCGCCAAGCTGGGCGACCCCCGCAAGATCACCGAGGCACAGGCAAAAGAACTAATCCACACCGCCAAGCCCCTCTACTGGGCCCTTTCCGGCATTCACTCGCCCGAAACCGGCGGTCCGGAGATGCTCATAGAACTCGCCTACCGCCTCATCGTCGAGGAAACTCCTTTCATCCAGTCCATCCGCAACAATGTCATCACCTTCCTGACCCCCGTCATCGAAGTGGATGGCCGCGAGAAGGCGGTCGACACCTACTACTACGGCAAGAAAACAGGCAAGCCGCGCCCGCCGCTCATGTACTGGGGCAAGTATGTCCAGCACGACAACAATCGCGATGGCATGGGCCAATACCTCAAACTGACCAAGCACATCACCCAAGCGCTGGTCGATTGGCACCCCACCGTTGGCCACGACCTCCACGAGGCGCAGTCGTACCTATACGTTTCCACCGGTACTGGCCCCTACAACAACTCCCTCGACCCCATTTCGGTGGACGAGTGGTGGATGCTGGCTGAAACCGAAGTCATGGAGATGGCCAAACGCAGCGTCCCCGGCGTCTGGACCTACGGCTTCTACGATGGCTGGGTCCCCAACTACCTGCTCTGGATCGCCACCACCCACAATTCCTTCGGCCGCTTCTATGAAGTGCAGAGCTACGGACCCGACATCGTCGACAACCTCCAACTCCAGCCCAGCGCCACCAGCCGTGAATGGTACCGCCCGAATCCCCCGTTGCCTTCCATCAAGTGGGGACCCCGCAACAACACCAACATCCAAGAGTCTGCGTTGCTAATCGCCATCCACAAGGTTGGCGTCGACCGTGAACTCTACCTCGAAAACTACTGGCTCAAGAACAAGCGCTCCATCGACAAGGGCAAGGACGGCCCTGTTTATGCATGGCACGTCCCGGCTGGCCAAAAACGTGGCGTCGATGCCACCGATATGCTGAACGATCTCCGCCACCAAGGCCTCGAAGTCCACAAGGTGGATTCCGCTTTCCAAGCGGGCGATCTCAAGGTGGATACCGGCGACTACATCGTCCGCGGCGATCAACCCTACCGCACCATGGCCGACATGTACTTCAGCATCCAGAACTACCCGCCGCAGAACCCGCGTCCGTATGATGACACTGGCTGGACCATGCAGTACATGCGCAACGTGAAGGTGACACCCGTCACCAGCAAGGCCGTTCTCGACCAACGCATGACGCTTCTCACTGCGGACGCCAAACCCACTGGCGGTGTCTCCGGCAACGGCGGTGTGGTGGTGATCGAACACACAACCGACAATGCCCTCATGTCCTTCCGCTACAAAAACAAGGACGTGAAAATGCTGGCAGCCGAGGACGATTTCGAAGTCGCTGGCAAGAAGTTCCGCGCCGGCGCATTCATTGTGCCCGAAGGCGGCGGCCGCCTCGACACATCATTGAAAGATTTCGGCCTCTCCGGTGTGGCCGCATCCGCCCTACCCACTGTCAAAACACATGAAATCAAACTCCCCCGTATCGGTTACGTCCACTCTTGGACTCGCACCCAGGACGAGGGCTGGGTTCGCGCCGCCCTCGACACCTACGGTGTCCCGTACACATACTTCGCCGACCAGAAACTGCGCGAAGGCAATCTTCGCTCCAAGTACGACGTCATCATCTTCCCCCATACCGGCGGCACATCGCAATCCATGATCACCGGCATCCCCATGTCCGGCAAGGATCCCATTCCGTACAAGAATTCCGACATCACCCCTCACTTGGGCCAACTCGACCAGAGCGACGACATTCGCGGTGGACTCGGCTTGGACGGCCTGATGGAACTGGCCAAATTTGTGCAGGAAGGCGGCACCCTGATCACCGAGGGTTCCACTTCCACGCTGATGGCCGAATTCCACATGAGTTCCGGCGTCACCGTCGAGCATCCCTCGAACCTCTTCGCCCGCGGCTCCGTCATGCGCGGCACCTTCGCCGACACCAAGAGCCCGATCGCCTACGGCTACCCTGCCGGAGACCTCCCGATTTACTTCAACCAAGACCCTGTCTTCAACGTGCCCGCAGCGGCTGGCGGTGGCGGACGTGGCGGTGCCGTGGGAGCAGCAGAGGGCCAGAATGTAACCCCAAATGCGAATGGCATTCATATATCTGCCTTCGAAGGCATCGGAGCGTCGGTCCCGACCCCGATCCTGGGTGGTGCGGGCCCGGTTTCCCCTGCCGATACAGCTCCGGCGGGCGGTGGCGGTCGCGGAGGAAGGGGTGGCGGTCGCGGTGGCCCACCGACCGCAGCTCCGGGCACCACTCCCGCAACACCCGACGCTCCCGCAGCGGGAGGTCGTGGTGGAGCCTTCAACGGCCCATCCATGGTGCCGGTCGACCGTCCCCGCGTCATCATGCGCTTCCCAACCAACGCCAACGATATGCTCCTTTCCGGCACGCTCACCGGTGGCGAAGCGCTTTCGAATCGCGCACTCGCCGTCGATGTCAGCCTCGGCAAAGGCCATATCGTTCTATTCGCCCTTCGTCCCTTCTGGCGATGGCAGACGCAGGGAACCTACTTCCTTGCGTTCAACGCGATTCTGAACTGGGACCACCTAGACGCAGGAAAGTAGCATGCCGGCCTAATGTCCATCCCCATCGCCGTCGGCATCACCGGCGGCGATTTGGGCCTTGGCCGCGCCGCTCAAATGTACGCTGTCTCCGGGTGCGGCCGCCGGTGCTCTTGCCCCCGCTGACAAGGGTGCGCCTGTGCCCTGAATTGCAGCAGCGTTCGATACTGGTGAAATCTGCATGTTGCCTCCAATGGTCTTATCGGCAATTCCATCGCGTTACTTTAGGCTGATTTTGCCCCTCGGCTTGATTTCGGCCTTTCCAACTCCAACCCACGCCGCATCCAAACCGGTGGTGGTAACAGTGGGAACCTTCGTGAACCAAATCTACGGAGTCGACCTCAAGAACAACTCCTTCAACGTGGATTTCTATATATGGTGCCGCTGGAATGACGATTCACTCCATCCATTGGATTCGCTCCAATTAGTGAACGGTCGCATCAATTCCAAGTCAGCAGTCACGGTGAAGAGGGTTGGCGACCTCAACGTTGCTTCGGCCCGCATCGCCGCAACCATCACCAAGTTTTGGAACATGGAACGCTTCCCGCTGGACCGGCACGAGTTGACCATCGAATTGGAGGATGGTATTGCCGATTCCAACTCGCTGATCTACCAGCCCGACAGAGCGTTTATTGGAGCTGCCGAAGATGTCCGGGTGCCGGGCTGGACGATCTCCCGCACCGCACCTAGTGTTACCACCCACCGCTACAAG
Organism: uncultured Acidobacteriia bacterium; assembly: GCA_903893525.1. GTDB lineage: Bacteria > Acidobacteriota > Terriglobia > Bryobacterales > Bryobacteraceae > BOG-234. The sequence continues at coordinate 13,520 of CAITMP010000565.1, forward strand.
GTCCGGATCCAGCCCGATTCAACGTCACCCGAAGAACAAAGCACCCAGGCCCTCTTTTCGCGCTACGTCTATTCCACGTTTATCGAAAGACCGGGTTACGGACGGTTTGTGAAACTCTTCCTAGGCCTGTTCGTGTCCGTGCTGGTCGCGTATCTGGCGTTCTTCGTGCGTCCCAAGGATCTCAGTCCACGGGTTGGCTTGGGTACCGGAGCGATCTTTGCGGTAGCAGCAAATTCATTTTCCATAAACAGCATGCTGCCGGAAACAGGCGAAATCACAATGGCCGACCGACTGATCCTCGGGGCCCTGACCTGCGTGGCCAGTTCGATCCTAGGTACAATTTGGTCCGCGCAACTCTCGTACCGGGGGCAGGATGATGCCTCGCTGCGTTTTGATCGGGCTTGCGCAAGGATCCTGCCTGTCGCCTACATTTCGCTCATCGGCTACTGTGTGCTTGCGTAGCCCGCCTAGACTTTCTTTTTCACCGTAACGGCCACAGTCCGGGCCACGGGAATCAACGAATTCTTGTCCGTGGTCGTGTGAGGCACAGGCCTGTTCGCCAGTTCCAGATTCAGGTGCTGGACAAACTCCTCAATCTGTTGCTGCATCGCCTCCATCTTGGCCCGCATGTTCAGAATGATTTCCACGCCGGCCAGATTCACGCCCAAGTCCCGCGTCAAGTGCAGGATGACCTCTAAGCGCTCCAGATCATCGTCTGTATACAACCGCGTATTTCCGTCACTCCGGCTTGGCTTCAACAGCCCTTCACGCTCATACAATCGGAGGGTTTGCGGATGGACGCCGTACTGCTCGGCGACCGAAGAGATCATGTAAGCGGCCTTGGATTTCGCGCGCATTGTATTTCAACCTACTCGTCGTCTGAAGCCGGGAACAGTTCCGCCCGAGGATCGTCTGGATAGCAGCCAGCCAACTGCCGCAGCAACTCCTTCGTCTTCTCATCCCGCACATCCGGCATGGCCAAATGCACTTGCACGATTTGGTCGCCCCGAGTACCCTTGCGGGCATTTGCCACCCCGCGCTCCCGGAGCCGGAACTTTTGGCCACTCTGGGTACCAGGCGGAATCTTTAACAAGGTTTTTCCATCAATGGTCGGCACCTCGATCTTGGCCCCCAAACCCGCCTCGGGAATGGTGACCGGCACCTTGATGTGGATGTTGTCGCCATCGCGGTGGAACAATTCGTCCTGCGCCACATTGGTCGTAATGTAGAGGTCTCCCGAAGGCGCGCCCATCGTTCCCGCGTTGCCCTTGCCCGCAACCCTGAGCCGCGAGCCATTCTGGGCCCCAGCGGGAATCCGTACCTCCACCTGTTCGGAATGCGAAAGCCGCCCGTCGCCATGGCAAACGGGGCAGGAGTTCTTCAATCGACCGCGCCCCGAACACTTCGGGCACGTCAGGTTGAATTTCATGTTGCCAGCCATCTGGCTGACGTTTCCGGTACCGCCGCACTGCGGACAACCCACGGACCCAGCCTCGTTGCCACCAGTCCCGTTGCACGGGACGCAGGTCTCGAAGCGGGTAATATCGATCTTCGCCTGGGTACCCTTGATTGCCTGCCAGAAACTGATATTCAGTCCATATTCGAGGTCGGCACCTTTTTCCGCCTCCACCTCGGCCTGTCCGCCGGAGGCACCACCGCGGAAGAACTGGCTGAAAATGTCCTTGAAACCGCCACCTGCACCTGCTCCCGGACCCGCACTGCCTCGCCGTGCATCCGATTCCGCTTGGGTGCGGTTGAATACTTCGGAAAAGTCAAACCCCCCGAAATCCATGTTGGGATGGTTCGGCCGACCGCCACCGCCAGCCCCACCCGCCGCAAAACCGTTGTCCGAATAGAACCCGACCTGGTCGTACATGCTGCGCTTCTTGGCGTCGCTCAGCACATCGTAGGCCTCTTGGACGTTCTTGAACCGGTCCTCGGACGCCTTGTCCCCCGGATTCAAATCCGGATGGTGTTTGCGGGCGAGCTTCCGGTAGGCCTTTCGGAGTTCATCCTCCGAGGCGTTTCTGGGAACATCCAGCGTTTCGTAGTAGTCGTGTTTGGGAGTGGATGCCATGGGATTGGGGGGCTGGCGGCCCATCGGAATGCCAGCCCCATTGCCTTACTTTACTTCTTACCGTCTACTTCTTCGCGCCTACTTCTTATCGTCCATGTCGACGAACTCCGCGTCAACCACGTCGTCCTTCGGCTTGCTTCCACTGTTGGGCGGAGCACCCTGCGGAC
>CAITMP010000566.1 GCA_903893525.1 uncultured Acidobacteriia bacterium
CCCACGGCCGCGGCGATCAAGGAATCCGGGTCGGGTCCTGAGCGCTTAACCTCCTTCGCTTTGGCGACGAAATTCTTGAGCTTTTCGGGTGTCAATTCCTCGGCGAACTTCCAGAGTTCAGCGAAGAGCGTACGGAGCTCATCAATGGCATCGCTGTCATACTCCTGACTCAGCCGCATTGTGGCCTCGCGGTTCAGCATCAGGCCACCGTCAGTCAGGTTGGACGACCCCACGAGTGCGGCCTCGTCGGCTATGTAGATCTTCGCGTGGAACCGATCTGTGAAATAGCGGATCTCGAGATTCGGGACATTATGCGCCGCCGACAATGCCTCCGGGCTCGTGCTGGCGTTCACACCCACGATCAGCTTGACTGATTTCCCGCTCTTCGCCGCTTGGATCAGTTCATCAGTTTTCGTGACAAAGGGAGCCGCAACCAATAGCGAACTGGACTTCGCCACAAGTTCCATAAAGGGATTGACGACGAAGTCCTTCAATACCGGCCCGTTCGAATAAATACGTTGCATGCTCGTCCTTTCTTCCTTTGGCGTCGTTGGATTGTCCGCCGTACTTCCGTTGACAAAAGCGTTGCTGGCGCCTCTTACGAACAGCAACCCCGTTTCTTGAGCGGACTTATGCGTTGACGGTCGTTCGCGCCGGCGAAAGACTGGAGAGCCCTTCCAACTGCCCCCCCGCACTTTCGATGGCATCCCTGATCAGGAGTCGAATCTCCCGAAGGAATTCGTTCGTCGCTGGATCAGCGACTTCACCAGGAATCGGCGCGGCTGCTCCATAGATGGATTCCACGTCACGGCGCCGTTCAGTGGCAGAGCCGATCCCGCGGTGGGCGTAGGCCTCTTTCCATTTGATGATCCGGTCGCGCATAACCCGGTTGGCTGCCAACTCGTGGAGGCGCGAGAAGACCTCCTGCGCAATGCGGTCGATCGCGTGGCCCATCATCTCGTCGGTAGCACCTTTCGAGGGCTCCCAGCGTAACGGCAGTTCCAGAAACGGTCGGGCATGGGCCTGTAGGCACGCGATCAGGTCCGCCACGGGACGAAGGGTGTCGTACTCATCCTGCCCCAGATCGCCCAGTCGCCTGGTTAGGTCTATGACACGCGTCCAGTGCTCCGAAGGAATATCGGACCGGCTGCGGATTCCCAGGCGGGCGCGCCATGGATCACGGAATTCCACGACGGCTTTCCGGATTGAAAGAACGAGGTTGGCGTCGTCGTAAACGGGTGTGATTGAGTCAGGAATCGGAGGCGCACTGAGAGCGGCGAACGTGTTCAGTAAGTTCCGGAGGGACTCCACGGTGTGGCGTTGCGAAGCCTTTTCTGGCGGATTCGGGATCTGCTCCTGTAGGTTTGCCAAGAAGAAACTTCGTTCTGGGATGATCTTCTTCATCGCATTCTCGACACCGCGGCCCATCTCCTTTCCGAGCACGCTGACCGACTGGTCCAATGAGGCCAGGACATGCTGCTCCTTGGCGTCACGGTTCAGGAGGTTGGGGCCCCGCATCTGGTCGAAATGGGTAAACCCGAAAACGAGCTTCGATTGCTGGCCGCTGGATACGATGCTCCGGAGAGCGGTGTTCGGTGTCGCCAGCATCGGCTGCTGTGCGTTGTCAACAAGAAGGATCACGTCGGCGAGTTGGTATCGCTTCGTGACTCGCGTCGAGAGACTGAGGTTCGCGCTCACGGCATGGCCGAGCCCTTCGCCATCCATCAGCACCAGTTTGGGCGGGATGCCGCCATGCCAAGTCGGTGCAAAGGGACCGCGCACCCGAATACCTTCAACGAGGGGCGTCAATAATGTGCCGTACTGGACGGCCTGGTTGCTCGAAAACCGATTAACCAATCGGATGAAGTCCGAGCGATCTTCGGCTGCACACCGCGACGACCACAATTCCGGCCAGTCGCCGGGCCCGAGTTTGCGCTCGCCATCAACGAGTTGATCAAATCGGGACTCGATGTCATCCATGATGTCGTCGAGCAGATCGTGAAATTCATCCTCATCACGAAGAGAATCTTCCAGCAGTTCCTCAAAGGTGTCGCGATCCTCTTGAGTAGCCGTCTCGAGGGAAAAGCTTAAAGAGCCCTCCAGCTTTTTGCTGGCCCCAACGGCCAAGGCCTGAATGCGGTTCAGGTAGTCACGTAGCTTTTCGGCCAACTGGACGCGATCCTCGGCTGAGATCGCCAGGTCCCGGTCGAACTCCTCGTCCGCAGTTTCCTCTTCTTCCTCTTCCTCATCGGCGCCGGAAGAAAGCGTCCCGAGTATGTAGCTGAGGCGGAATCGCTGGTCGCTGTGCTCAAGAAACCGCCTGCAGGTCAATCCGAAGCGCTCACCCTCCAGGAAGCTCACGGCAGTTGCGACCACGCACTCCTCAACGTACTGCCGGATCAAGTCCTTCGGGAGGAAGGAGACGACCACCTCATACTCTTCCGAGTCGGCGGTGATGATCTCGATATCGCAAGTTGTTGTTTTTGCGGTAGATGTCGAGGGAAACTTCTCGTGTTTCCTTCCCGTTCCGATCAGTTGCCGAAGTAATGTGGTCTTGCCCGCACCAGTGGTTCCCAAGAAGAGAATTCGGGCATACCCGTCGTCGGGCGAGGGCACTTTCACTACACTCTCCCGCAACATCCACCCATCCCGAGGTGCCGGAGCCAAATCGTCATAAAAGGCTGCGACGATCTCCCGGGCGAAAAGACGCTCCGCTTGTTCACGCATGGCGGGACTCCACCACTTGCTGTCTGAAAGCAGGAGATTCGCCTGATCTACAAGCTTTTGCGCCTGCTCCTTGTCGGTCGTACCTAGACTGCGCCGGACGCGGCGGCCGGGTTTACCCCGTTCAAGTTTGAAAGGATGACGGAAGATTACAGACCAAACGGTGCGGTTCTGCCCTCCCATGCTCAATGTTGCACGATATTTTGGGTCTGCCATAGGGACTCTTTCTGCATCCCCGGAACACGCGGGAACACTAAAGAAGAGTGCCGTGCCCCAATCTTCCTGTCAATCTTTTTCTGGCTCCCCGACATGGATTCGAACCACGACTCACGGCTCCAAAGGCCGCTGTCCTACCGTTAGACGATCGGGGAAGCTGGGTTGAAAGGCTGGC
>CAITMP010000567.1 GCA_903893525.1 uncultured Acidobacteriia bacterium
GTTCTTCATGATCGGCGGACTCGGATTCTTTGTGACGCTCTGGCTCGGAGGTTTCTGGCAGGGCTGGCAGTGGAACAATCCCTCGATTCCCTTCATTGACACGGTGGTCGCGCTCAAGCCGATCTGGGCCATGCGCTTCTTCTCGGGCGTCTTGATGTTCTGCGGCATCACGGCCTTCATTTACAACTTCATGGCGACCGCGCTGCATGCCGGCGAGGGAAAGGCATAGGAGCGGATCATGCTGCACAAAGTTGATATCGACGCCAAGATCTTCGCGGGGGCCGCCTTGGTCCTGTTCTTCATCGGCGGCACGCTCACCACCGTGGTTCCGCCGCTGGTCGACAAGAGCTGGGGCAAGCCGTTCGAAAACTCGGACCCGTCCAAGGGTTTGACCGGCAAGCTGCTCCCCTATACGGCCCAGGAAAAGAAGGGTCTCGCCATCTACACCCGCGAGGGCTGCTGGTACTGCCACACGCAACAAACCCGCACCCTGCTTGCGGACACCAAGCGTTCCGGTTGGCGCGGCGTGGATGCACCCGTCTCCACTCCCGACGAGTTTGTCTACGACCAGCCGCACATGTTCGGCACCAAGCGTACCGGCCCCGATCTCTCGCACGTGGGCGGCAAGTACGACGCGCAGTGGCACCGGACCCACTTCCGCAACCCGCGCGACCTCGTCCCCGGCTCCATCATGCCGCCTTTCCCGTGGATCGTCGAGAACGAGGAGGAATTCCAGGCGCTGGTCGCCTATCTGCAGCGGCTCGGCCGCGCCAAGAACTGGCGTCCCGACAACGACTACGAGAAATAAGGGGAACCAAATGGACTACACCTATCCCAGCGTTTTCTTTTCGTACTTCCTGTTCTTCCTGTTCCTGTTTGGCGGGATCTACTTCTGCATCCGCAGCGCCAAACGCGGCTACTGGGGCGAGGAAGCCAAGTACCACGTGTTCGACGAACTTGAAGCGGACGGCCAGCCTGAACTTCCCCTCGGTGTAGGGCGGCCATTCTTGGCGGCAGCCGCCTTTCCAGGCGGCCATAACCGGATGTCCGGCGCGCCGACCGACAGTATCTCATTAAGAGCGGACGGGTCGCGCGGGGCATGGCATCGGGTGCGGGAGAAACTGATCGCGGCCAGGTCGTCCGCGGGTTCACTAAGAGAAAGGACAAATCATGGCAGCTAACAAACCGGAGACCGCACCACCAGTTCACGAAATCGCCGGTGGCTGGATCACTGAAAAGCAGGGAACCGAGGTTCCGGCATTCCTGCGCGTCGCCTACGTGGTGATCGCCAGTTGCTGCGTGGCCTATTTGATCCTCTATATGTACGGCGAAACGGGCCATGAGGAACGCGGACCGCTGGTGAAGCAGTTCAATTTGTCCACGTTCACCAACGAGCCGTTGATGTACGGCATCGCCGGGATGGCTGCGCTCTTTTTCATCGGCGTGTCGTTCTTCGCCGCCAAGCGGGGCAGCGCCGCGCCCGGCAACGAGCAGTAGAGCAGGGGGGAGCCCATGACCGAGTCCTTGATCCAGGTCCAACCGCCCGACGCCACCCAATATTGGATGCGCCAGGTGAAATGCCGCGACGCCTGCCCGGTTCACACCGATGCCTGCGGCTATGTGACCGCTATCGCAGCGGGGGAGTACGAGCGCGCCTACGGGATCGCCCGGGCAACCAACCCGTTTGCGTCCATCTGCGGCCGGGTTTGCGGTGCGCCCTGCGAATCGGCCTGCCGGAGGGGCTCGCTGGATTCCCCTGTTTCCATCCGCGCCCTCAAACGGTTTGTCACCGACCAGTACGGCCCCGAGACCGGCGCGTTCGAGCACTACCTCGCCGGATGCAATGAAAAGATGCTGCCGCCCGGACGGGGCGATTTCGAACGGGTCGCCGTGATTGGCGCGGGTGTTTCCGGCCTGACCGTTGCGCATGATCTGACCCGCGTCGGTTACAAGGTCACTGTTTTCGAAGCCTATTCCAAGCCCGGCGGCATGCTCACCGTTGGTGTGCCGGTGTTCCGGCTGCCGCGCGGCTTGGTGATGAAGGAAATCGAGGCCATCCAATCGATGGGCGTCGAAATCCGCTGCGGCCAGGCGCTGGGGCGCGATTTCACCATCGCCGACCTCCGCCGCGACGGCTACAAGGCGATTTTCCTGGGCGTGGGCCTGCCAAAGGGACGTAAATTGCCGGTCCCTGGCGCGGAACTCCCCAATGTCTACGACGGACTGGACTTCCTCCGCTCCTTCAACGAGGGCAACCCCCTCCCGTTGGGCCGGCGGGTCGCGGTCATCGGCGGCGGCAATGTTGCGTACGACGTGGCCCGCGCGGCCATCCGTCCCGCCAGTGATACCGCCACCCACGAGGAGACTCGGGCCGAGGTCGAGCGCGGCGAAAAGACCGCCTACGACATTGCTCGAACCGCCCTCCGCATGAGCGGCGACAAGCAGGTCCACGTATTCTGTCTGGAAGGGCGCGAACAAATGCCCGCCGACAAGCGCGAGGTGGAGGAGGGAGAGGAGGAGGGCATCTACCTCCACAATGGCCGCGGGCCCAAGGAGATCCTCGGTGCCGACGGCAAGGCGACGGCCCTCCGCACCGTGAAATGCACGGCCGTTTTCGACGGGACAGGCCGTTTCAACCCCCAGTTCGACAATTCCGACCTCCAGGATCTGGAAGTAGACACGATCCTGTTCGCCATTGGCCAGACTGCGGACCTGTCGTTTCTGGATCCCGATGACGGCGTGGAAACCAATCGCGGCTTGATCAAGGTCAACCCAGACACCTACGCAACTTCGGCGCCGGACGTCTTCGCCTGCGGCGACATTGCCCACGGCCCGAAGCTTTTCATCAACGCGATCGCATCCGCGCAAATCGCGGCTCGTTCGATGCACGACTATTTGCGTGGCACTCGCACCGAAATCACGGTTCAAAAGCGTTGGCTCCCCGCCGCGTACACGATGGCCAACGAGTGGACGAAAATCATCCGACACGAGCCGCCAGTCATCGACGCCGGACGTCGCGCGATGTCCAACGACATTGTCGAGGAAGCGTATTCCGTCGAGGAGGCGGGCCAGCAGGCGTCGCGCTGCCTCCGCTGCAACGTGAACACCGTGTTCGATACCTCGTTGTGCATCGCCTGCAACGGGTGCGTGGATGTGTGCCCGCAGAATCTGATCCGGCTGGTGGGCTTGGGGAGTTTGGTGCTGGACGACCAATGGTCCCAGGAAATTGCCACGAATCTGGATATTCCCATGGCCAAGCTCCGCACAATGTCGAAGGAATCGCTGGACAGCCTGGGCGGGGTCATGACGAAGGATGAATCGACCTGCATCCGGTGCGCGATGTGCGCGTCGCGGTGTCCGACGAATGCCATCACGATGCAGCGGTTCGAGTATTCGACCGAGTGCGTTTCGTATGGAGCCAATACGTGAACTTGGTGCTGATGTTTCTACTCGGCTTGGCCGGGAGCCTGCACTGCGTCCAGATGTGCGGGCCACTCGTCCTTGGTTTTGGTCTTTCCGGCAGGGCCTCGGCGCATGTCGCGTACCACGCCGGGCGGATTCTGACCTATTCGGCCTTGGGTGCCGCCGCTGGCTGGCTTGGTTCCGGCATGACACTGATGGGCCGGATTGCGGGAATCCAGAATACGGCGTCGATTGTGGGCGGCGTTCTGATGCTGGTTGCCGGGTTGTTGATTGGCGGAACTGCGCGAAAGACGGGCTTGGTGCGCATTGGACCCGTCCCCCGTCTTTCGAAGATCGCCGGCCGTTTGCTGCGCCTCGCTTCGACGCAAGCCAAATTCGCCACAGGCTTGGTGATGGGATTCATCCCCCTGCGGGATGATTTACGGTGCGCTGATGCGTTCCGTCGCCACGGCATCCCCGGTTTCAGGTGCGATGGAAATGGCTGCGTTCGGGA
>CAITMP010000568.1 GCA_903893525.1 uncultured Acidobacteriia bacterium
AGAAAGGAACAGGGTCCAATCCATGTTTTCAAAACTCCGGCCAGTCGCCGGAAGCAGTTTGACACGCGCCACGTTTGCCGCCTGTCTATTCGCCGCCGTCGCGTTCGGGCAAGCCCAAACCGGCTCGCTTTCCGGCGTCGTCCTCGACGCCAACACCGCCGCAATTCCCGGCGTCAGCATTGATGCAACGCTGGTCGCCACCGGCGTAACCCTCCACACGGTCTCCTCCGAGTCCGGTGTCTACGTTTTCCCGAACCTGCCCACCGGCGTTTGGACGGTCACGGCCACCAAGACCGGCTTCAAGAAGCTCGTCCGCAGCGAAATTCAAATCTTCATCGCGCAGCGCCAAGCGTTGGACCTGAAGCTGGACATCGGCGACGTCGCCCAGAGCGTTGAGGTCACCGCCAACCAGTCCCTTCTCGACACGGAAAACGCTGTTCGCGGCCAATCCCTCACCCCAAAGATGTACCGCACCCTTCCCATGTGGTCGGGCGGCCTGCAGAACCCGTCGGCGTTCCTTGGCTACATGGCCGGTGTAAACGCTGGCGGTGAAACCAGCATCGCCGGCTCCACAGGCCGCGCCCGCGAGCAACTCATCGACGGCACCAGCAACGTGATCCCCGAATCGGGCGGCACGGTTTTCAACCCCCCCTCGGCCGAAGCGTTCAGCGAAGTGAAGCTGCTTGTCGGCACCTACACCGCCGAATATGGCCGTGTCGGCGGTGGTATTGAAATCTTCACCACCAAGTCCGGTACCAACGCGCTGCACGGCACCTGGTCCTACAGCATGCGCCGCGACATCTGGAACGCCGCAGGCTGGAGCGTCAACCAAAACCGCGCCAATGCCCCCGGCTTCCGTCCCAAGGACCGCCTCAATGCCACCGGCGGCGGCGTCGGCGGCCCCGTTTACATCCCGAAAATCTACAACGGCCGCAACAAGACGTTCTTCTACTACTCTGACGACAACGATCTCCGCCCCGTGAGCCCCGCCTCCATCACCAACACCGTCCAAAGCGCCGCGATGCGCTCGGGCAACTTCAGCGGAATCTCGCAGGTCATCTATGACCCGGCCACCACCATTGGAACCGGCTCCACCGCGACCCGGACCCCGTTTGCGGGCAATGTGATTCCGTCCAGCCGGTTCAGCAAGATCGCCAACGCCATCATCCCGGTCATCAATGCGCCGACTAACGGCAACCCCACCAACAACCACTCCTTCGTGAACACGTCACAGGTCACGGACCATGTCTGGGCGTTCAAGATCGACCACAACTTCTCCGACAAGAGCCGCCTTTCGTACTTCCAGTCGTGGGACAGCCAGTTGACCCACGCCGTCAGTGACTTCGAAGGCCCGCTGGGCACCGCGCTCGGCAACCAATACCAGAAGCCGCACATCTACCGGATCAACCACGACCAGACGTTCTCCCCGACCGTTCTGCTGCACACCACTTTCGGCTATTCCACAACCGTCCAGCAGTGGTTCCTCCCGGCGCAGTCCGGATTCGCGTCCAAGGCCGGTTTCCCCGGCATCACCGGCGATAGCGATGTCACTCCGTACATCACCTTTGCCGCAGCCGACGGCTACACCCCCTGGGGCATGAGCCAAGGCAAGGTCAACAACGGTGGCCAGAACAATTACACCCCGCAGATTGACCAAACGCTCACCGTAATCCGCGGCAAGCATGAGTTCAAGATGGGTTGGGGCTACCGCCGTCCGTTCACCTTCGGACACGATCTGGCCGGCACCAACGGCGTCTACAACTTTGCCCGCGC
>CAITMP010000569.1 GCA_903893525.1 uncultured Acidobacteriia bacterium
CAAGTGCTGGAGGTCCGCGGCGTGGGCACACTGGCGAGCGTCCAGGTGGAATTTGCCGCAGCCGTGGCCGGCGCGCCGTTGAAGCTGGTCGCCGACACAAGCGGATTCAAGGGCAGGGATGCCGAGTTCCTGCAGAGCTTCAACATTCCGGGGATTCAGCTGGCCGGAGGGCTGGCGGCGGCAGATGCGCTCACCAAGGGAATGCGCTAGGCAACCGCACCCCGCTTGTACACGATATTTCCGGCCCTCATGACCGTCGCGACATCGTTGTGTCCGACTCGACGGGTGAGCTCGCGGAAGTCCGGGGCGTCAACGATCACAATGTCCGCCGGTTTTCCGGGCTCGATGGAGCCCGCCGATTGCGACATCCGCAAGGAGCAGGCAGAATTCCAAGTGGCGGCTGTGATCGCTTCCTCCGTAGCCATTCCGAAACGGACGCTCGCTCCGTGCAAGAGGAATTGGGGATTCATTGAAGACTGCCCCAAAGGCCGGTACGCCGACCCGAGTGCGACGGCACAGCCGTTGTCGAGCATTCTGCGGACTGCGGATGGGACTGCGGGGGGCACTCCGAATCCGTGGGCCGCGGTGAGAATCTGGAGGGAATCGGGACTCTGCGCCCAGCGGTGTTCGGATCCGGGCGCGGGGAGTGGCGCGACAACCCCCAAGGCGCCAGCCTCCTTTGCCAGTTGGAGCGCGCGAGGCGTGGGTTCCCCGGTACACCGGACCCTGATGGAAAATCCCAGTTGCGAGGCGGCCACCGCCGCGGCGCGGGCTCCGTCCACGCCCAGTGCGGAATCGTCGTCGTCGGGCGTTACTTCGAAGATCGAGGCGAGCTTCTTGGCACGGATGGCCGGCAGCCATTTTTCCACCACCTCGGCCAAAAGCTTGGTGCTGTCACGCTGTTCGCCGGGAGGTTGCCGCAGAGAAAAGACGGAGCGGATGCGGAGTTGTCTGGCTTGAATGGTGCGGTGGACCGTCAGAATTTTCACGGCCTCCCGTAGCTCCAGAGCATGCCCGGAATGGGCCCCCACCGATAGGACCCCGTTGCGTACCCATTCCGCTGCCGTCGCGGCGGCCCTGCCTTGAAGTACTTTTGTGGAGAGCGTCCGCAGCGATGCCTCAGCCGGTGAATCGCTTTGCGCGTTCGGGCCGGGCTTGTAGGCTGGGGACGGATGCACGAGGACGGCATCGGGGTCAACAAATCCCGGCATGACAATCTTGCCGCTGGCGTCGATCACCTTGGCCGTTTTCGCGGGGCCGAGATTTTCCACCCGGCGTGATGGTCCCACTTCGCGGACAATCCCGTTGCAAATCAGGACTGCCCCGTCCGGAATAATACCGAGATCCATGGCTGCAGCCCCACGGCGGGGGCCGCTTGGGCCGCGCAACGTCAGCAGTTGCCTGGCCCTGCGTATCAGTATCCACCTCTCAGGGGACACCGCATCCGCAACTGGAATTTGCAAACTCTCTGATTATAAATGATCTTTCACGTTTGTCTATTGCTGCGACGGAATCGCTTTGCGCAACAATTTGAAGCGGTCTTTCAACTCTTGTGTTGCGTCCGCCATCTGGTTGGTGTCGTAGATGACCCTCGGTGTCAGGAACACGATCAATTCGGTGCGTTTCTTGGAGGTGCTGTGGCTGCCGAAAAAGCCCCCGATGTAGGGAATCTTATCGAGGACGGGAATTCCGCCGGTTGCCTCGGTTGTGGACTCGTTGATGATTCCCCCGATTGCGATCGTGTCGCCATCCTGAACAGTGACCTGTGTGCTGACGTTTCTCTGCGAGAACGAGGGCGAGTTGATGCCCGATCCCAAAGGATTCGCTTCCGGCGCGGTCACCGCCTGGTTGATCACCATGGTGACGATGCCACTGGCGGTGACACGTGCGAGAATGTTGAGTCCAATGCCGGTGGTTGTGTTGGAAATGGTCTGTGTGAAGAGGGAATTGCCGCCCGAAGTAACGCCCGCATTCACTGCTTGCGATGTCAGGGTTGGGACGGAATCGCCGACTGTGATCGAGGCTGGAATGCTGTCGGTCGCAATTACGCTCGGGGACGAAAGCACCTTGGTCTTGCTGCGGGTTTCACTCGCCTGCAGAGCTGCCAGCAGCTCGCGGCTCTGTCCGACCAAGGTGCCTGCCGAAAGGCTCAACGCTCCGGCGGCGCTGGAGGCGAGCAACTGCCTTCCGCTGACGCTGGTGTTGGCTGCCCCTTTCTTCTGCATGTAGGCTTGGACGCCGTACTCAAAGGCACCGGAAAGGTCGATCTCGTAGATCTTTGCATCGATCAAGACCTGTCGCGGCGAGACGTCGATTTGATCCAGCAGCATGCGGATTTGATCCCACAGTTCGGCGGTGCACTGGATTACGAGCGTGTTGTCGTAGGGATTGGGGATGATGCGCGGAGGCATCTGGCCCATCGGCATGGATTCGGATGCGCCGCCGAGGTAGGAGCCGGTACGGTCTGTCTTCTGGGCAGTGGTCGAAGCCTGCGCTCCGCCGGGGATAATGCTTGTCGGCGCGGCAGGTGCCGTGGTGGCGTATCCGCTGCCACCGCCGTATCCGCCACCATAGCCGCCGGCACCGCCAGCGTATGGTCCGCAGTTGGCACCGCCGTAGCCTCCTCCGCCAAACGGCGAACCGGTGGACCCGTAGCCGCCACCCGTACCCGAGCCATAGGACGGGGAGCCACCATACGGTGACTGGTATCCGCCGCCACCCTGGAAACCGCCTCCACCTTGAAATCCTCCGCCGCCACCATAGCCCCCGCCGCCGCCCGGAAATCCGGTATTGCCGGGCATGCCCATGGCGCCCCCGGACATTCCGCCGTAGCCGCTGCCCATGTTGCCGCATCCACCGTACAACTGCATCACGACGCCACCCACAATTTCGGCGCGCCCGTACTTCAGCTTGTAGACGTGGTTTTGCACGCCGCCGGCCGTGGCCTTGGGAACGACATCGAATTTTTCCAGCCACTTGTCCACTTCGGCGAACGCACCGGGGTTCGGTGCCACGGCGAGAATTGTGTTCACACGGTCGACAGGCATGAACTGGATGGCACCCTTTTCCTTGGACCCGGTCAGGGAATAGGCCTTGAACACATCCTCCAAGTCCTTGGCAATGTCGCTTGCCCTTCCGTTCTTGACCTCATAGGCGCGGACGCGCTGACCGGCGAAGGAATCGCTGTCGAACATGGCAATCAGGTCCAGGGTCCGACGCATGTTGCGGCTATTGTCCAACAGGATCAGGAGGTTGGCCGGCTCGTAGCTGGTGATCTGACCGCCGTCGCCCGCAAAGGGCTGGAGAACCTTGAGCATTTCGGCCGCGAGGGCAAAGCGGAGGAATACTAGATTCAGGACGACCCGTTCGTCGTCGGGGATGCGCGAGGAATCCGCTTGGGTAACCGGGGCGATCGGCTGGCGGGCCAGGCTGGCGACGGGCACAATCCTGTAGATGCTGCCGACTTGCACCATCGCCAAGTTGTTCATGCGCAGGATGGTCTCAAACAGGGGCCGGAGATCCATGTCCCGCACAACGCCGTAAGTGTGGACCGTGACGCTACCACCCTTGACGCCGGCGTCGATCACGTAGTTGATCTTGAGCTCCCTCGCCATCACGTCGATGACCTCGGTCAATGAGGCGTCGTTGAGGTTGAAGCCGCCAATCACGTTGCCGGTGCCGGCTGCCGGTGCTGTTTGGGTTGCAGGCGGGGTCTGGGCGGGTGGCGGAGGGGCCTGTGCCGACATCACGCCACCAGCCAATACGGTTCCGACCGCCAGGTGTAGAAGACTCTTCATTTCGCAACAACCTCATTCTTGGCGCGGTCAAGCGCCGAGCGCTCGCCGTCCGTCAGATCGGACTTTCGCTTTTCCCACTTCGTTGTACCGAACGGCGTTGGCTTCTCGAAGCGCACGTTGTCACCGAGGTCGGTGACCTTCACGGATGCGTCGATTGCGCCGACTCCGGCATCCGCTACCATTCCTGTGTCTTCGCTGCGCATCCAGCCGAATGGGGTCTTTCGAGAATTCCAGCGCTTGCCTTTCGCGTCGGTCCAAGAAAAGCTACCGTCGGCGTTGGCTTTGGCGGTCTTGGGTGGCTCGCCGGGGTCGATTGCCTTGGGCTGGGCCTTTGCGGGGGTGGCCTTCTTTGCGGTAACTTTTGGGGACACGGCCTTATAGGCGACAGCAGCCTTCTTGGGAGGCGTCCGCGGTGCAGCAGGGGCATCCTGTGCCCAACCCGCCATGCCGGAAGCTACCGAACACAATACGAGCGTTATCGCCAGTTTCGTCGTCGCGTTTTTCATGCTGGTCTCCAAGTAGTAGGGAATTATTTCTGCCAACGGCAGCCCATGGGCCCGAAAGGCGTCTGTGCCACAGTCTTGCGGTACCCGTCGAGCACGGTACCCGCCGGGGAATTGTCCCCCGGGACACAGGCCCGTGTGCTTTCGCCTGTCGCGTCGCCCATCTTCGGGGGGGCGTTGCTGGGGGGCGGAGGCAGGGGTGGAGCTGCCGGACCGCGTGCCACGGGCGCAGCGCCACCTCCGCCTCCGCCTCCTTGGCGCGGGGGCCCGGAGCGGTCGATCAAATCCTCGATCTTGCGTTCGATCTTTTCACCGTTCCACTGGAACGTGACGTGTTCCGAATCGAGGGCCAGGATCTCGAATTCGCCAATTTTGTCGCCTTCGCGCGTCCCTCGTCCCGCCTCGCCCTTGTTGGGAGCCATAATGGCGCGCACGCCGCTTGGCATTGCCATCACACCGTAAACCACGGGCAGTGTTGGCATCTTCTTGACTTCCACGGGCTTGGGCGGCTCCACCACGATGTCCGGCGAGCGGTCTTTTGCGAACAAGTTCTTCTTCGCGACGTCCTCAAATTGAATCGCCGCGGCCGCAGCCGGTTTGGGAAAAGCCGGGGCCGGAGGCACTACAGCAGCCTTTACCGGCACATTGAAATGGGCCTTCCGCTCGGCCTGGGACCGGCGCGATTCCTCCCGCGCCTGCCACCCCACAGCGGCCAAGCCTCCAACCAACAAGAGGTTCAACAGCACCAGACGCGGTCTCAATACACACCCAGCGCTTTCTTTTCCGGCACCAGTTTCTTCGGGACCACCCCGGACAGCACCATCCGGACATTCATGATCTTTTCCTTGGGGTTGCCCGAGGTCATGCGTTCCTCCACAGGCGACACAAGTTCAGGCTGCCTTTCGAGGCTGGCAAGAAAGTTTACGAGCTGTTCAACGTGGCATTCGAAGGTGATGGTCGCGTAGACAAGACCGTAGTCACCGAAAGCCTTCGGAGCCGCCACATCGCCGCCACGCACATCGATTTGCTCGGCCTTTGCCACCCGTCTGGCGATCTGGACCAGGGCAGCCTGTGCCTGTGCTGCGGTTTCGGCTTGGATCACGCCGGATTCGCGGTCATTCAAATCGGTTGCGGCGCGCTGCATGACGGATTCACGGCCGGGCAACGTTGCGATTAGCTGCCGAAGCCTTGCGTTGCGTTGTTCGGCCAGGGAGATCGCATCGGCTCCGGGAACGCCGGTTGCCGCACCAGGTGCCGCGTCGTCCAAAACTGTGAACCTGAGCACCACGGCGATCAAAAGGGCCGGAACAATCAGAGCCAACAGCCGCTTCTCGCGAGCTGAAATTGTCATGGGGTGGTCCTCGTGGCGCGGCCCCGGAGCATTGTCTTGATCCGGAACTGCTCCAGCTGTCCGTTTCTGGTGACGGACAGGGAGAATTCGGAATTTTGAAACAGCGGCGACGAGTCGAGGATCTTCAGCAGGGGTGCGGCCTGTTCGGCTTCTCCTGCGACGACCACCGAATCGGGGTAGATTTCCACCGAGTTCGTCCAAACCGGCGCCGCCAGCAACTTGGTCAACTCCGCGAGGATCTCCAAATCCCCTTGCGGGCGTCTGCGGAAATTGTCCAGCGCCGAAATCCTGCCGCGTGCCATGGCCGCATTTTTTTCAAGTGCCTGAGCCCGTGCCGCGCGTGGTTCCAACCGTTTGGTCTCTGCGGTGAGGGCTGTCAGGTAGTCCCGCCGGTCCAATGCGGGCATTACCGCAAAAACAACGGCCAACGCCAACGC
>CAITMP010000570.1 GCA_903893525.1 uncultured Acidobacteriia bacterium
CCTGCTGTGCGAGAGCGACGGAGACCGCCATGAGAGTTCCCAGAATTACCAGTTTCATATCCAGTTGCCGATCATATCAAGCGGGCCATGTGAAAGGTTCCTTTGGGCCAGTGGCTGGCGGAGGGAGGGACAGACGCGCTCCCCCCGCCAGCCTTTTCAGGCGCACCTTGACGGCCACCCTAGAAGACGATCTTCGCACCCAGCTGGATCTGCCTCGGTCCGATCGACGAGTAGCTGAAGCCTTGCGTTAGCGTGGTTACGCCGAACAGGCTGCTGGTGGCCGTCAGATTTGGAGAGCCGAATGTCGGCTGGTTAGTTGCATTGTCGGCATCCATTCTGAGCTCAAAGCGCGCCCGTTCCTTGAAACGGAAGGCCTTGAAGAACGACATGCTGACTTCCGGCACGGAGCGCCCGCGGAAATCGTTCCACTGCGGCACCGGCTGCGTGTTGAGCGTAAACGGCTTCTGGATCAGCCATGCCACCGGCTCCGTCGCACTCGTGCAGTTCTGCCGCGCGTTTGTGTTTTGGTTCAGCGTGCAGGTGTTGAACCAATGCGAGAAGGTCGGATTCGGGATTGCCGGATCGAGCCCGGTGGAATACGCGCCGCTCACGTTCAACAAAGCGCCGGAAACCCACTGGGTGTAGCCGGAAACCTGCCATCCGTTCAAGATCGTTTTCACCAGCTTGCCTTGGTGCTTGAACAGATCCTCCGTGTACGTAAAGATCAGGTTGATGGTGCGCGGAGGAGTACCGCCGTCGCGGGTGATGAACTGGCCAGGGGCGTCGATGCCGTTGTTCAAGTAGCTGCCGTAAGTCGTGCTCTTGCCGAACGTCCCGTTGAAGACCACCGACAGCCCGTGCGACAGCCGTTTCTCAAATTGGAACACCACGGAGTTGTATTTGCTGGTGCCAATGGCCATGTTGGTCTCGGTCACCCCGGTGAACTGTGGATACGGCAACAGCGATTGCTGCAGCGTCATCGTCGCACCGTTCAATGAAGTTCCCGGCAGCAAACCGGCATAGGGATTTGGCACACTCTTCCCGGTCAGGTCGGCCCCGTATTGCAGGTATTGGGCGGCTGAGACGGAGTTCCTGTTGTACGAAGTAGCCAAGTCCCGCCCGAAACGACCGTTGTAGGAAACTTCCACCACCGAGCGGAAGGGCAACTGGTACTGTACGCCAATCGAAACGGTGTGGCTGTACGGCATCACCCGCGTGGGGGAAATGAACGAGACGCTCTGTCCGACATTGGTCAGCAGCCCGAGCGAACGCCCCGGAGGTGCCAGGATGCCCGTCGGGAACGGATTCGTCAGCATGCCACAGGACGCCCCGGTGCAGCCCGTGGTGGTGAGCGGAACAATTCCGGCTGCGGAAATCGATGTGGCTGGGGCCGTCGAATAGCTGAACCCAGTGGTGGGCGCAACGTCCGCCGTGGGCGTGAAGGTGATTCCCCAGCCGCCCCGGATGACCATCTTTTCCAGCACTTGGTAGGCGAACCCGAGCCGAGGCGCGAAGTTGTTCAAGTCGCGCTTGTAGGGCAACCGGTTGTCGGCCGTTGCGAATACCAAACCACCCGTCACCGAGGGCCCGCCGGTCGGTCCCACCCGCGAGGTCGTCGTGGTGTCGAAGCCCCGGATCGCGGCATTGAAGCGGTCCGTGATCGGAGACTCGTACTCCCAACGCCCGCCGAGGTTCAAGGTCAGCTTCTTTGTGATCCGCCAGTCATCCTGGCCGAAGGCGGAGTAGTAATGCTGCCCCTGCGCGGGGAACGAATTGAAACTGCTGCTGACGGCGCTGGGGTAGCCCAGCAGGAACGAGGCCATCGGGTCACCCGACTGCGCATTGGCAACCAGCGGATTGGCCTGCGTGAAACCGGCGGTGGCACTGACGGTGAAGGACGCGGGCGGACTCGACTGGTTGTTCATCAAATTGCGGAATTCCCCACCGAGTTTCAGCGTGTGCTTGCCGAGCGTCCAAGTGAGCGTATCGCCGGTGGCGAAATTATTGCTGTAGTTGAGCGTGCTGTTGCCGCCGCCCAGGGTGAAGTAGTTGGAAACCGAAATCTGCGGAAACGCCACCGTCTGAATCTGATTGGTGAGCGAGGAGGGGAACCCGAGCTTTGCCGGATCATATCCGACGGCATAGTAGCTGATGCCGAACTGGTGGCGATTCCAACTGGCGCGCGCGGTGTTGACCATGGACGGCGAGACCACCGACGTCAAATTGATGCTGGCCGAAAGATTGCCCCGGAAGTGCGCGAAGGAGTTGGATGCGTACTCCGTCTTCTGGGCTTGGAAGGCCGGCAGACCAGCGCCGCCGCCGTTGGTCTGTCCCCGGAGGTCGCGCGCCACGGTGACGAAGAGCGATTCGTTCGATGTGAGCTTGTGGTCCATGCGGAAGACGTGGGAATCGAACGGTTCGTGGTCGTAGTTGGGGTAAACACCCACGTTCGGCTGCGTCCGGGCGGCGGTCTGGTTCGGCGTCAGATAGAACTTGGCGATATTGGCGGCAATCGGGTTGATCCGGTTCGCCGGAATCACACTGCCCGGAAACGGTTGCCGGGTGTAGCTGCCGTCCGCATTCTGGACGGTGGTCAGCGGATCGTAGATTGCGATTGCCGCCCCGCCCGTACCGGAAACGTAAGTCTTGGAGAAGTCTCCCGACCGCTCCTGTACGGTGGGGGACGTCAGCGTGTTCCCGGTGGGCCGATTGTCGCGGTAGACGTCCACCGCATAGGTGAAGAAGGTCCGGTTCCTGCCGTCATAGATGTGGGGAATGCGGAAGGGTCCGTCGAGTTCCAAGCCCGGCTCGTTCATCCGGAACGATGAATTCGGCGCGTGGGTGGCATTCGCCTCGAACGTGTTGGCATTGAGGGCCGGATTGCGCAGCAACCATCCGAATGACCCGTGGTACTGGTTGGTTCCGCTCTTGATGGACAGGCTGACCACGCCGCCGCCCGTGCGGCCCAACTCGGCATCGTAGACGTTGGTGATGATCTTCACTTCGCCCACGGCGTCCGGCGGAGGGGAGATGGTGTTGGCGGCACCGGTGCTTTCGCGGTACGTATTGGGCGACCCGTCCAGCAAGACCTCATTGTTGGTTCCACCCAGAATGCTCACGCCGTTGTCGCCGCCGTCAAACGGCCGCACCGTGGTTCCGCCTGTGGCACCCGCGGAATACCGGGCGAGCTGGAAAACGTCCTTTGCGTACGTCGGGACTGATTCCACCAGGCTGGAGTTGATCGTATTGCTGCGGGATGCCGTCACGTTGTCCAGCAGTGGCGCTTCGGCGGTGATGGAAACGGTTTCCGAGGCGGCACCCAGCTGCAACCGGAAGTCGACCGCTTTGCGGTCCGAGCTCCGCAGTTCCAGTCCGTTCTCCACGGCCACTTTAAAGCCAGCCGCGGTTACGGTAACCGAATATTGGCCGGGATTGATCGGCGGCGCGGTGTAAATTCCCGCTGCGTTTGTCTGGGCCGTCGTAACGACGTTCGTATCCTGGTTCCTGATTTCGACTTTGGCGGTGGGCACGGCCGCACCCTGCGGGTCAGTAACAGTTCCGCTGATCACGGCACGGGTTTCCTGTCCCCAGACCAGAGCCCCGGTTCCGCAAAGGGCCAGGATGGCTCCCAGCCACGCTCGCTGAAATTTCATATCTTTTATTTCCCCCAGGGATGAAGTTTATCCGGGATTTTGGCCGGAGTCAATCGTACAATGGGCCTTGCCGAAAATCCAGCAAACAGAAGTGAACTGCGGAACCTGCACCGAGTGCTGCAAGAGCAGCCAGGGGCTCTTTCTCCATCCGGAGGAGGGCGACGACGTGGGGTCCTACCGGCACACCTGGGCTATCGACCAGGAGGGCGACCCGGTATACCTGCTCGAAACTACCCCGGAAGGCGCCTGCGTCTACCTGGGCGAAACCGGCTGCACCATCTACGAGCGCCGTCCTCTCCTCTGCCGCACCTTCGATTGCCGGAAGCACTACCTGATTCTGCCCCGGCAGGACCGCGACAATCTGGTGCGTTTGGGGCTCTCCTCCCGCGCTGTTTTCAATGCGGGACGCTCCCGGTTGAAAACGCTCAGTGACGGGGAACGGGCGGAATGCGTACAAACTCGCGAGGAGTTTTTCTCGTAGTTGATTAGCCCAGCTCGCTGCGGAGCGACCTGGC
>CAITMP010000571.1 GCA_903893525.1 uncultured Acidobacteriia bacterium
CGGGTTGGGGGTGGTTGGGACGTGTTTGGGGTGGGCTTTTTGCCACTTGAGCTGTCGGCGTTCGCGACGGTTTGGCGGTTGGGTGAAGGCTGGCTCGGGTTCGTTTTTCGAATTTTGGATTTCGGGTTCCTGGGTTGGGGTCTGGTCGAGTTCCGGGTTGGGTTCCGGCAGTTCTTGCTGATTTTTGGATTTGCGGTAGGAGAGGAGGGCTCGGGATGCCCGTTCGGAGGCTCGGAGGTAACGGGATTCGTACTGGTGGAGGAGTTGGAAGGCGCGGCTCTCCTGCGCTAGGGAGCTGAAGGCATTGAAGGTCTCGAAGATTCCGGCGGGAGCGGGGACGCCGGCCTTTTCGAGCTGGACGTCGAAGGCGACGGACTCCATGGCGAGGACGCGCATGCGCCGCCAGATGCAGGTGGCCATGGTGTCGACGAGGATGCGCTCGTGCTCGTCGGTGGGGCACCAGGTTTCGTAGAGTTCGGAGGAGAGTCGGACGTAGTCGGCGCGTGCTTCGCCGCTGATGGTTGTGACCGTGGCGAAAATCTGGTGGCGCTGGGCGTTGCGGGCGGAGATGGCTTTGCCTTCCTCGCTGACGGGGCCTCTGGATTTGGCTCCGTTGCGGCGGGAGGCTTCGATTTGGACCTGGGTGCGGGGTTTCGGGGTCGGGATTTGGGTTTGGATTGTGTTTTCCATCGCGCGGTGATGTTAGCGCGGTGGGGGCTGGAAAACGAACTTTGGGGGGTGAAACTACGGATGTCGGTTTTGGCGGTTTATGGTTTGGTTTGTTGGGGTTGCGGGGACTTGGAATTTATTTCCGCGGGCCGTGATTGGGTTCGGGGGTGTCCTCCCATTCGCCCCAGTCTTGATGGCGAACCGGAAGTCGGTTCAATGTTTCCTTGCGGAACCGCCATTGGGGTAGGAATTGGTCCATTATGGCGGTGAAGCGCGAGTTGTGGGTTGGCTCCAAGAGATGGGCGAGTTCATGGACGACCACATACTCGAGACACTCTTCCGGCTTGCGGGCGAGGTCTGTGTTTAGGCGGATGGATCCCTTGGCCGGATTGCAGCCGCCCCAACGGGTCTTCATTCGCTGGACAAAGATCTTGCCCGCTTGGACACCCATCAGGGGCTCCCATTTGGCGACCATCGGCGGGGCGGCGAGCTTGACTTGGGACCGATACCAATTGTCCAGGATAGCCTCGCGCTCTGGTGGGGGTGTGCCGGGGCGAATGTTGAGCACCAGTTCCGAATGGCCGAGCGAGGTGCCGGGGCCCGCGTCGCGCTCATCGACCCGGAGCAGGTAACGTCGGCCCCAGACGTAGTGGCTCTCGCGGTCGATGTATTCTCGCCGGGGCTCGCGTTCCTGCCCCGCAACCTTGCGCTGCTGCCGACGGATCCAGCCGAGTTTGGCGACCAGAAAGAGGCGGATCGTCTCGACGTCCATATGGGCGGGAGCGGAAACGCGGACCCCACCTGATGGCGGGAGGACAGAGAGATGGACGTTCTTTATGTCCTTGCGGGTGACTTCGACCGGGAGGTCACCGAGTTGGAGCGTGGTGGCCATCGGGGTATGAGCGGCGTTGGTTCCGGGTGGGTTCAACGCGGGGACTGCGTGGTCTTTGGTTTGGGCTGTTGGACAGGCTTACGCCGCTGGAGGGATTTCATGACTCGCTCGAAGTCGGCGTCGACGGGATGTGGCTGGGCATCGAGGAGCTTCCGGTACCGATCATATTCAGCTTCGGCCTTTTGCTGGGCCGCTTCCGCCGAGATCTTGCCCGCATGGGTAAGGATGTCACGGTCGGAAAGTTTGAGGAAGTCGTCGAGCTTGGTGATCCAGTCGCGCATAGCCATGGGGCGGCGGTTCATTGCCTGCAACTCGGCGAATTCGAGGTAGGCGTTGACGATGCGGTTTAGGGCGTGGAGCTCGTCGGCGGTGAGGTAGTTTTTCGCAACTGTGATGTCGGTCTTGCGGATGGTACCCGCAGGTCCGGGCGCGTTCATCCCCATGAGTGGCTTGGCTGAATCCGCGCGCGTGTGGACCAGTTCGGCTGCCGTGTGTCCGTGCGCCGCCCAGTGCATTTTGTTCTGGACAGTGGCGAAGAAGCGCCGGGACATTTGAGTGTCCGGGGCGTAGTCGATGCTGGTGGCGTAAATGTCCAAAACTTTTTGGTAGAAGCGGCGCTCGGAGGAACGGATGTCGCGGATGCGCTCCAGCTGTTCCTCGAAGTAGTCGCGCTGGCCTGGGCCGGGGGGATTCTTCAGGCGCTCGTCGTCCATCGTGAAGCCCTTCACGATGTATTCGCGGAGCCGCTGCGTGGCCCAGGTGCGGAACTGCGTGCCACGATGGGAGCGGACGCGGTAGCCGACGGCGATGATGGCATCGAGGTTGTAGTGCTTGGTTCGGTAGGATTTGCCGTCGGCGGCAGTTGTCCGGAATTCCCGGATAACTGAATCAGCCACGAGTTCGCCCTCATCCAAGATGTTCAGGAGGTGTTCGTTGATGGTGCGGACATCTTTCTGGAAGAGGTCGGCGAGTTGTTTCTGGGTAAGCCAGACGGTCTCTCCATCCAAACGGACTTCGAGCCGGGTTCGACCGTCCTCGGTTTGGTAGAGCAGGATTTCTGATTGCGCGGGTTCCGGCATCGGGATTGTGTAGGGCAAGAGCCGTCTGTTCCATTTTATGAGACAGCGCCAGTTGGGCAAAAGGTCTGGCCGTACCAACGGCAAGTGTGGTAGCGAGCAGCGGGGGACGGTTCACGCGTATTGATTTTGGGTGGACGGGATCGCCAGGCGCGGCGTGAATGTACCGGGCCATGGTGAACACTTTGTGCCGGGCACATGGTGGACACATCCAAGGGTAATAGGATATCAATTATCCCGTTGTTTGAGCTGTTA
>CAITMP010000572.1 GCA_903893525.1 uncultured Acidobacteriia bacterium
AGGCCCACCCGGAGGCAGCAGACGCCGAGAGTTCACCTGATGAACCTCATCACGATGCAGCCACCGCCCCAACAGCATGACCAAACTACCCGAGGGCAAAAGCCGTCTCGATCTTGTTAAATCCGGCCTCACTGGCGGACTGCCCAAGCGAGGCCGCTTCATTGTCTCCATTGAGCGGCTGCTTGAAGACCCTGACAACGAACGCAAGACCTTCCGCAACATGGACGACTTGATTGAGTCAGTCCGACGCCATGGCATTATCGAGCCGATCACAGTCACCCCGGATGGCGAGCATTATCGAATCCTCACCGGCCACCGTCGCTTCCGGGCCGCCAAGGCAGTCGGCCTTCCCGAGATCGAAGTCCTTGTGCGTGAACCCGACGACGCAACCACCCGTCGCTTCAAAAGTCTCATTTCCAACATTCAACGCGAGAACATCAGAGCTGTTGAGCTGGCAGAAACACTCCGCGCCTTGCTCGATTCAGGAGCAGCAGCCACCCAGCGCGAACTCGCCCGCCAGATAGGGAAGAGTGAGACATGGATGAGCGGCATGCTACGTATTCTGGAGCTTCCGGCACGTTTGCAGGAGGAACTCCGAACCACGAACGGCATCGGCTACGAAATGGCCCAACGCATCGCCCAGGTGGACGACAGCCGGTTTCAGGAGGAGTTGGTTGCCGCCGCCGTGGCGGGGGAGAGCACCCCGGTCATTCGTGCTCGCATTGCGAACTTTCGCAGCCAACAGGACAGTGCCCAGTCGCGGAAAAAATCCCGCACCAGCAGCATGATCCAACTCACTCACAGGGAGGGAAACTGCGTCGCCAGCCTCCGCGCCAAGCGAGAACCCGGAACCCAGGAATCCATGCTGGAGGCCCTCCGCCAGCTCGCCAAGCAGGTGCAGGCAGACGACAGCCTGCGTTGACTCCGTCAGCCACTCGCTCCATCATCTCACTATTCATCTGCTCCCCGCCCGACACGCCGCTAGGCTTCGGGCGGGGTTATTTTTCGTCCACCAGCAAGTTCGCGCCGCCCCTCGACAAACAAGCGGGGGCTTGCTATCATAAACCCAACATGAGTTCCACTGTCGAACATATCCGCCAAGAGATTGACCAGCTCGCCCCTGATGAAGTTCGGGAGCTTTTCACTGATCTTCAGCAGGAATACCCGTTGCGACTTCTTCAGGTCGAAGAGACTGCGCCAGACCTTTCCAACCTCAGCGAGGTGGACAAGATCAAGCTCGAAGCACTCCGCCGGGACATCCAGGAAGCGGCTGATTCGCTGGATCGCGGCGAATGCATTCAAATCGATTGGAACGCTAAACTCGCACGCCGACACCAGGAATACGCTGCCCGTCAGGCTGCCAGATAAAGCCTCATGTTGAACGTCACCTACTCAAAGCTGGCTGACCGCGACCTGGACGAGATTTGGGACTACATTGCCCAGGACAGTGTTCTCCAGGCAGACAGGCTCTGGCAGCGCATGCGCGACAAGCTCGAATATCTCGGCAAGTGGAAGACCATCGGGCGACCACGCCCGGAGCTCTCGAAAGGCTGCCGCAGCTATCCCTTTGGCAACTACTGCTTCTACTTCCGACCCATCGACTCCGGCATTGAGGTGTTGAGAATCCTGCATTCCTCCCGCGATCTCGATCAGATCACATTTCCCAAGTAACAACACACCTCGCCAAAGGTGTCAAGACCACGACCTTTACCAGGGCTGCTGCGAAGCAGTTCTTTTGCTTTACCACGCGAGCGTCAAGGACACCACGCAGGAACTACGGGCGACTGCTGCTTTCATCAAGGACACGCCCATGTCTTGAAGCCGTTTTGGGCGATAAGATTGAACCCCTACTTTCACCCCTATTTACATGGTATGTAGGGGCACGCGAAAAATCGCGGCGAAGCGCTGACGCGCGAAACACGATTGCACGGCCTCACTGAGCGGCGATTCGCGCCAGGGCCTTGTCACGGGTGCCCCCACGTGTTCGGGCTCAACGCCCGACTTCACGCGGTTTCCTACGGCGACAAGGACTTGATCGACCTGAGGATAAAGGTCATGGCCGGAACCGGGCTACCCGCCCTCGGCCAATGACCAACCGCGTGAAGTCGGGCGCTGCGGCCCGCCGGTCTATCGACGGACGGCCCTCGCCCTCACACGTGGGGGGCACTACTGGGCTGACGACCGAAACGAACACGCGGAGCGCACGACTTGGCAACGACGAATTCGGTGACGGCCAACCAGGGCAAGCTGGTCAGGCACCTGACTCACGGGCCTTCATCATCACCGCCAGTCCCCCTCCCTCTACCATGACATTGACCACCAGATCGAGGAATAGCAGGCCGCGTCAGTGAGTTTTTGATTGTGCCGGTTTGATTATCACGCGGCCTCAGTGGCGGGGACATCCTGAATGTGTGCGTGAACGCGATCCATGCGGGGAGCGCGGAGCTGATAGCGCGTGTAGATCGCCATCATGAGAAGCGTTGAAAAACAAATGACCGACAAACAACGCACACAACAACCTTTCCATTGCACGTCGTGAGACCGCCGTCAAAAACTGCCATTGCGGCATCCATGTCACTCATATGCGAACGCCCGCTGCTATCACCAATAGTGCTGTGGCCGAATCTGTTTCATGAAGTTCATCGCACGCTGTTCCGGTTCCGGATTTTTCCGCAAGGGCCTGGCAAGCGATAGCTGATGCCTATTTTTCACTCGGGACAAACCAACATAAACCTGTCCACCGACAAAAGCGTTGTCTGCTTCAAGGACAATCGGTCCAGAGGCAGTTTGGCCCTGCATTTTGTGTATCGTGACAGCCCAGGCGAGTGTTAGCGGAATTTGGCAATAGTTGGCTTCGTCAAGAGGTCTGTTTGCACGAGGCCGGCTCAGTTCTCTTTTCCAAGTGTGGCGTGCGACGATTTTCTTTTTGCCGGCATCGTCCTCTATAACAACTGACTCAGCTTCTGGATCAATCTCAACGACTCTCCCAATAGTGCCGTTCACCCACCCCTCTCCCACTTCGAGATTGGCACGCAACATCACACGCGCACCAATCTTCAAGTGAATCTCACGATTGACAGGTGTTTCACCAACCCATTTACCCAACGGCCGATCATACGCTGTAAACGTCGTCAGGGTGCCTGGCAATGAATGAAGCCGTTGGTTATTATGGTCGTCAACTTGCTGGTTGGTACACATGACTCGCAATGCCATATCTTGGTCATGAATCTGCCGACTGAGGCTTGCAAGCAGTGAACGATGCCCATCGTACTTGAGATCCCCTACTCGAATAGATCGAAGCAAACTCGCAAACTCAGGATCTTCATGTTGGCGATGATTGTCCTCGAGTTCGAGAGTGGTGAACCGAATTGTAGCCCAAGCCCTCGCCGCAAAGAACCAAGGAGATTTCCAAGTGTCGGGTTTGGTGCCGTTAAACCATGGGCGATGATCGGCTGTTTCTACCGGCGGCAATTGGAGTGGATCACCAAATGCGATGATTCTGACGCCTCCGAAAGGCTGACCTGGCTTTGGGCCTTGGATTCGAAGTACATGGTCAACAGCGTCCAGCACATCCGCCCTTACCATCGAAATTTCGTCAACAAATAGAGTCTCGAGTCCGGCGAATTCGGGTTGGTTTCTGACGTTTCGACACCACTGACTGTCGCGGGTTATTATGCCATACGGATACTTGTCCACTGGCAGATGAAATAAGCCATGGATCGTGTTTCCATCACAGTTCAATGCCGCCATCCCGGTTGGAGCGACAACTGCACTTTGGTGCGGTGCTAAACACTCAGCCATCTTGCGTAGCAGGAAGGACTTGCCCGTGCCAGCTTGGCCGACGATCAACAGATGTTCATTCGTGTTCTTGAAAAGGTTGAGCGCTTGTTGAGCTTCTGGTGACATCTATTTGGTGAGCATAGCCGG
>CAITMP010000573.1 GCA_903893525.1 uncultured Acidobacteriia bacterium
CGGGGACTTGGTGGCTGGCTTCGGTGGCTGGGTTTGGGATTGGGATTGCGTTTGCGGCGGAAGCACATTGACGCGCTGCGTTTGGATTACCTTGCAATCCTTCCCTACGGTTTCGTCCTTGATGTTTGTGACGTGCGTCTTGCCTGTTGGGTCGACGCAACGCCAAATCATCTGGAGTTCAGCCCCGGCCTGCCCAAAGGCGACCGGCCCCGAATCCATAAGGCAGGTGGC
This sequence comes from uncultured Acidobacteriia bacterium, assembly GCA_903893525.1. Lineage (GTDB taxonomy): Bacteria > Acidobacteriota > Terriglobia > Bryobacterales > Bryobacteraceae > BOG-234. Next base: position 232 of record CAITMP010000573.1, read on the forward strand.
AACCATCACGCACAGCAAGGCGCCGCGTCGCTTCATCAAGAACAAACCTTAAATTGAGCAGGGAAGTCTATGTTGGAAATCGGCCTTTTACAATCCGGGGCCGAAAAGAAAAAGGACGGGCAACGCCCATCCTTTTTCCTTACTTCTTGCGAACAAGCCCGTGCCCGGGCTGTGACTGTCCGACTTATGACGAGTAATACATGTCGAACTCAACCGGATGGGTGGTCATGCGGAAACGCGTGACTTCAGTCATCTTGAGTGCAATGTAGGCGTCGATGAAGTCGTCGGAGAACACGCCCCCTTTCGTCAGGAAAGCACGATCCTTGTCCAGGCTTTCAAGCGCTTGGTCAAGCGACGAGCAAACGTTCGGCACCTTCTTGGCCTCTTCCGGCGGGAGGTCGTAAAGGTTCTTGTCCACGGGATCACCAGGGTGAATCTTGTTCTGGACGCCGTCTAGGCCGGCCATCAGCAGCGCGGCAAAAGCCATGTACGAGTTGGCGGTCGGATCCGGGAACCGCACTTCGACGCGGCGGGCTTTGGGACTGTTCACGAACGGAATGCGGCAGGAAGCCGATCGGTTGTGGGCCGAATAGGCCAGGTTGATCGGCGCCTCAAAGCCAGGGACCAGCCGCTTATAGCTGTTGGTGCCCGGGTTGGTGATCGCATTCAGCGCCTTGGCGTGCTTGATTACGCCGCCAATGTAATACAGCGCGAACTCGGACAACCCTGCATAACCGTTACCTGCGAACAGGTTCTCGCCGCCCTTCCAGACCGACTGGTGGACGTGCATGCCGGAACCGTTGTCGCCCACAACCGGCTTGGGCATGAAAGTGGCGGTCTTGCCGTAGGACGCAGCGACGTTCCAGACGGTGTACTTCAGGATCTGAGTCCAGTCCGCGCGTTGTACGAGAGGTGCGAATTTCGTGCCGATCTCGCATTGCCCGGGCGCCGCCACTTCGTGGTGGTGCACCTCGACTTCAACACCTTGCTGTTCGAGGGCGATGCACATCGCGTTGCGGATGTCCTGAAGGGTGTCCGCAGGAGGCACAGGAAAATAGCCGCCTTTGACGGGGGCACGATGGCCCATGTTGCCAGACTCGTAATCGATGCCCGAAGACCACGGCGCCTCTTCGGAACGAATCTTGACGAAGCAACCGGACATGTCGATCTGCCAAGTAACGCCGTCGAAAACGAAGAATTCCGGCTCCGGACCGAAGTACGCGGTATCACCAAGACCCGAGGATTTCAGGTAGGCCTCTGCACGCTTCGCAATGCCGCGCGGGCAGCGATCGTAAGGCGTCCCGTCGCCGGGCTCGACCACGTCACAAGAAATATTGAGCACGGGCTCATCCGAGAACGGGTCCAGGCGCGCGCTGTTGGGATCCGGCATGAGCGCCATATCCGAGGCCTGAATCCCCTTCCAACCGGCAATCGACGAACCGTCGAACGCGTGCCCATTCTCGAACTTGTCCATAGTGAAATACTTGGCCGGGACAGTCACGTGCTGCTCCTTACCGAGCGTGTCGGTAAAGCGGAAATCGACAAATTTGACTTCCTTTTCCTTGGCCAGTTTCAGTACTTCGGCTGCCGATGGCATCTAGTTCTCCTGAGTTTGCGAATAAAAAGTGAAACCGGCCTCTGGCCGGACAGAAAAGATTCGAGCAGTTTCCATGCCAAACAAGAGAATGCGCATACGCCCCTCTTTGCAAAACGCGAATCCACGGATTCTACAGAAAGAAAACGCACCGTTTCAATGCGCCGCACTGGATTTCGCACCACTTCAGTGCGCAGAATGCACCAACACTGGGTACTAGGGGTCCAGACCAGGTCTTATAATCCGGCACCCTCAGAGGAATGCCATGGCCGACCCGGAACTCATCAAGAATATTGCCC
>CAITMP010000574.1 GCA_903893525.1 uncultured Acidobacteriia bacterium
AAATCCGGAAACAGCAGGGGTTGCTCTCCACACTCTGTCAGGACAGGTGTCTCGTTCTTGGAATCTGCATCATCCTTCATGCCAATTACTTAGCACTTGCCATGCCGACCTCTGCCTCTGACCAGTGAGAGATGCGGGCTAAGTAAGAAAGCTGGTAATGCCGTCCTCCCGTCGTCGTTTGTACTGGATGTGAGGGTGGGGGAAGTAGGCGGGTGGGGACAGCAAGCGGGGCGTTCTTTGAGTTCGCTCCCGCCCAATGCCCCACCCGCCTATGAATGCAGAAACAAAGTCCAATGAGGAGCTGAGATATGGGTAGGGCCAAGTTCGAAACGCTCACTGTTTGGCCTTCCCACCCTATCGAGGAGGTTCGCAAACTTCCTCGGTTGATGCCGTCATCCAACTTGCCCGAGCAAAACCAAAGAGGCACGGCTTCCCCCAATGCAACTGGCCGAGATCTCAGAGGTAGAGTGCAAATGCTCGTGGGCATCGCAATGAAAGCGGCCGGTATTGTCCGAATTTCCGCCGCCGTTGCTTTGACCGCTTCATTCGCTAAGCGGTGAGCGAACCCCAAAATCGATCCCTTCTCTCCCTCCCTCTTGGAGCCCGGGGTTCGCAGGGAAATGGTACTGCCGATTAAACAATTAAACACCGAAGAAATGAAACCCAATCAAAAACTCGCTTCTGCTGGAATCGAATGGTGCACATTGAGCTTCCTGTGCTCGATTCTGAGCCTAACCGCTCAAACCTTGCCCCTGAATCAAATCCGTTATTGGGCGTACCAGATCCAAGGAGTTGACTCGAGTGGGGCTGTCAACCGGTTGGCGGGTTCGAAATACGACATGATTGTTATGGAGCCGACGCGAACGGATTGGAGTTCCGGCCCCAACCCATTCAATACGGCCGCTGCGATCGCTAAGATCAAGGCGTCCAAAGCGCATGATGGGAAACACTCAAAACTAGTTTTGGCGTACCTGGATATCGGGGAAGCTGAATCATGGCGGTGGTACTGGACGTGGTCCAAAAACTGGTCGACTCCACGGCCGATTGATTGGCCGGCGTACATTACGGCACCCGATCCGGACGGTTGGTCCGACAACTACCCGGTTTTGTTCTGGGATCCCGCTTGGAAGGACATCGTCCTATACGGGCGGAATACTCCGGCGACCGCAAATCGGAATTTTGTAAGTATTGTGGACGAGGTGCTGCTCGACGGATTTGACGGTGTTTATCTCGATTGGGTCGAAGCGTTCAGTGACCCCAAAGTGATTGCTGCTGCGAATTCGGCCGGGATTGATCCTGCGGTGGCAATGATCTCGTTTATAAACGAGATCCGAGCCTACGGACGCGCACGGAATCCAAACTTTGTGGTCATCCAACAAAATGCGCCCGATCTGATTCTTGGTCATCCGGAACTACTTCAGGCGATCGACGCGATTGCTCAGGAAAGCATCTGGTACCAGGGTAGTTCAGATGTCGCTTGGAGCAATTCGCATGGTTACGATACTCCGCAATCCAAGACCTATACAAAGCATCTCCTTAACTGGCTAACGCAATACCAAAATGGAGGGAAGCCCATTTTCGATATCGAGTATTCGCTAGCCTTCGCGCCCGTTTCATGCACCAACTCGCTATCTAGGAAGTTTGTGCCGTATTGCTCCCGAACCGCACTGAGCCAACTGACGACAACGCCTCCTCCCGGATACTGAGCCTGGAACCCAATTCCTGGGCTAAGCGCCTGTCTGAAAAGTTCTAGCCGCAGGGTCCTTTCCCAGTTTTTACACCGGCTCTAATAGTTTGTCGGCGCTGAAATTCTCAGAACGCCACGTCGAAAAATCAGTAATTTGTTTTCCTGGATGTCGTAAAGTAGGTGGAGGTCGAGCCTTGGGCCAACCACCGCCTTTTTCGACTACCGTGTGAGAGATGTTTGTAAGGGGGCGAACAACGTATCAAGGCCGCAGTGGTCCGTTTGACTTAAGTCGAAAGCACTTTAAATGAAGACAATTAACTTTGTAGCCGGTATTACGCTGTCATTGCTCGCTTCCCATTTTGAAGGTCGGGGGGCCGTAGTCATCACAGTGCAGGAGGTCGGAAACGATGTAGTTGCCAGTGCAAGTGGCGAATTAAACACCACCAGTCTCACTGATGGAGGGATTGCAGGAGGCACATCTGGAAATATCTTTGGCAGCCAAAGCCAGGTTTACGTAGGCCCAACGACGCAGGTCGATTTCTTTACGGGACTTGCAGGTCCATTCGGCTGGGGTACCGGAGCCATTTCGCTCGCCAGCACAAGTTCCGGATCCTTCGTCGGGATTTGGGGCGCGGGGCAAACGCTGTATTTGCCTCATGGATACGTATCGGGAAGCGCGATTTCTGCTTCAAGCACCTTTAGCGGGAAATCCATTGCATCTCTCGGAATCACCCCGGGTTCGTACACCTACTCTTGGGGCTCTGGCGCGAACATTGATCACGTGACTATCTCAGTAGTCGCCGTTCCGGAGATTCCGGAGACGCTCGCGGTAGCCGGGGGAATGTGCCTGATCACTGCTTGGTTGAATCGACGCCATGCTTCCCGCCGAACGTCGAGTGTGTCAGAAATCTCCGGCAAATCCTTGGGTCCCTGACAATGTTGTGATCCTTCATTGGGACCCCGTTTGGAGCCGGCCCACAAGGTCAATCACGGTCTGCGGTCGCCCCTGCGCTCCCCGATCAGTTGGCTCTTCCTGAATTTCAGGGCTACAAGTGCGGTTTGATCGAGAGCGATCACTCCCGCGCAGTGCGATCTTCCAGGCGGTGTTTCAGGCTTGAGGCGACCACTAAAAATGCCATGGCAAACCCTGCAACGATCGTGTTCCTCTCAGGCACCGCGCTCGCAACGTCAGCGTAGGTGCCTCCGATGCGAATCTCGTCAATTGACGCTCCCAAGGAAGACGAAAACTCGATTCCGCTCACTGTCCCGATGTCACCGGATGCGGTTGCGTCTGCGAGGTTAGGTTCACTGCCAAGAGTCGGGTTGACGAAGAGTTTGAAGGTTGAGGCTCCATTGCCGAAATCAGCCCGTAGGACTAGGAGAACCGCGGTGCCAGAACTGGCTGTGATTGAAGAGGCTCCCTGAGAACCATTGGCGTTGATCATGTAGTGAGTTCCGTCAATGTAACCGACGGTGGAACCCTTTCCGAAGAAGGTATTGCCCTTGCTTCCCATCAGGCGAAGGCCCGCATCTTGGGCTGAATTCACCGCGTCCGGACGGTAGAGCACGCTTACGAATGTCGTCGTTCCGACACCTCCGAGATTCGCCGCCAGAGGCCGATCTACCTGCACTTGCAAACCTACGCCAGCGGTTAGGTTTCCACCCGCGGTTCCCAGCTGCCCGTACGATAGCTGTCCCGGACTCACGATGCTTCCGTCTACCGCACTCGAAGTTGTCCAAGAACCGGCAAATCCGATTCCTCCGGCTTTGCCCGCTAAATTCGATCCGTTCGAGTAGCTGAAGGGTTCATACACGGTCGGTGCGGCAAATTGAGTGAGCGGCAAGAGAAGAATGCAGCTAGCGAATAAGAGCAAAGGTTCACATCGACGGACTTGCCGACCTTTTCGGAGCTGGGGACCGCCTTGCTTTTTAGCGGGATCGTGCGATTGAACTAAGCTTCCATTTCCGAGATTTCCTGGCCCGCTTTGAAATTTCTTTCCCATGCCGTAGTCAACGATAAAACCAAGCTAGGATTTCGTACTTTCCGATAAGAACTCGATTTATTTGTTTGTTGGAGTGCGCTTTCAGGCGGATCGATTTTGCTCCAAACCAAGAGTGACCCCTTCGCCTTGGTTTGCGCAGAATGCCTTCGTGCCCAAGGTTTGTTACGGCTCTTAACCAGAAAACCTGCTGAGGGTGTTTGGGGTTATCTTGGAAAAAGCTTCGAGGCAAACTGAGACATTGCCTCCGAGGCTCGGGCGATTTCTTACTGGGACGCACGAGGCGTCAACGAGAAGGGCGATGATTCCAAGTTATTGGCCATCAAGAATGTGCGGTTGACCAGGGGGCCAATTCGTCCAGCCGACGGGTGCATTGGCCCGGAACCCATTGGGTACATTGCGCCAGGCATCTCTAGGGACACCACGCCACCATTGCGGAGGGGTGTTCGTCCACCAACGGGGAGGAATGTTGCCCCACGCCTGAGGGGGAACGTTGGCCCAGAAGTTGGGTGGTACATAATTCCAACTTGGTCCCGCGTTCGTCCACCAGCCAGGAGTGGTGTTCGTCCACCAGCCATGGTTGAAGTTCGCTGGACCCGGAGACGAGCCCGGAGGGATGAACGGTGCCGCGGGTCGATTGCCTAAGAAGTTTGGGTTTATAGCACCGACGGGCCCGACTCCGGAATTGACCGGACCAACCTGATTGAGCGTTGGATTTACCGGCCGGAGGTTTTGGAGCGGCGGCGGATTGATTTGTTGTGGGGGTCTGATCGGTTGTATCTGCTGCGCATTAGCCACCGCCGCAATGGAGATGAGTAAAGCGAGCTTAAGTGATTGCTTCATAAGATTCTTAAGTGCTTGGCTAGGCGACAAGTGAACTGCTTCGCCTTATAATGTAGGCTGAAGGTTCTGCACTTCTCCCGCCATGGGGTGTTCCCCCCGTAAGCGGGTAGCCCACTGCACGCGTTCACCTGCGGGTCGACTGAGACGATTACCCATCGAAGACCCGACTTCAGAGTACCGGGGCAACCCCCGAAGTGAGGCTTCCGGCATCACCGAGTCGCACGGAAGGCGCCAACCCAAAACCATCCCGAGTGTGCGGTTAAGAATCCCAGGATCGCCCGCGCCCGCGGATGAAACAGCGCCCACTGCAGCCAAGCCGCATGGCGCAATCGTGCCGAAAACCGATGGTCACAAGACACGGCGATGACCCGATGGGCCTCCTCCCAGTTGAGATCACCGCGACTGAACCCGACCAGCGGTTCGATCGCGAGTTCCGCCGACTCAAACGCCATCGACATGCCATTGCCCGTCACAGGCGGAATCATCGTCAACGCCTCACCCACGCAACACTCGTCGCGATCTCCGGCCGACATCGGCTGAAGCGACAGCGCGGCGACAGCGCAGAAGGATGATTCATCGAAATGGGCACCTTTGAGCCGCGACCGCAGTACCGATCCCTCAGGTCCACCCAGCCATTCGCGCCAGGTCTGAGCAAGGTTTTGGAGCTTTGCGTCGGTGCGAAACAAACCACAAACATTGACCTCTCCTCCAGTCAATCGGCAGAGCCCGACATAGCCCTGGGGAACGAGGTGCATCTCGAGATCGGCCTCCAACTCCACATTGCGCGCATGAACCTTCAAGCCAAACAACCTCCAACCCCCAACTTCCGAAGCGGCTCGACGACCGCTTGCACGCACGATTCCGCTGCCGCAATGGCCCGTCCAGCGCGCGCCATAATGTATCTCACTGCCGAGTTTCTGAAACTCGTGCGCCAGCCAGTCGTCGAGGGCGAGGCGGGAGATGCATAGTGCCGGTTCGGGAAGGGTGCGGGCAGTGATCCGATTGGTTTCCCCGAAAAACGCGGTATTGACCGCCGCGGAACACGCGCCGGTTGCTTTCAATCGATCCAACAGGCCCAGACGATCGAGTGCCCCGAGACCGGTGCCGCTTATAAACTCACCACAGACCCGATGCCGCGGATGGTGGCCGGCCTCCCAAACTACGACGGGGACGCCGCGTCGTCGCAATCCGATGCCTAGCGTCAGACCCGCCAAGCCACCTCCAGCGATCGTGACAGTCTTAGCGGGACGAGGCATTGGAAGGGGTGCTCAACCGGATCCTTCCGGAGCGGAGCGTGTCGCGGCGAAGCAGTGGCTGAACAGTCGGGCGGAAGATTCGTTTACCCTCCATCCGGCTGCCGCAGGCCAGAGCGCACCGAGTTCGCTCCCGGAAAACCCGGCACGAACGCTGAGCACCGCATCATGCCGGGTAATTGCATTGCACCCCAGGAGACCAACCCAGCGAGCGGCTGTGAGCGCCACCGGGGAGCGCCGGGGTTCGCAGGCGACGAACATGCGCGTTCGCAGCGAAGCCCGTTGGAGCAATGCCCGGAGCTTTGGTGCGGAAAAATGGTGGAGGAAGAGATTCGCCAGCATCAGGTCGAAACTCGCGCTGGAACCTTCGAGCCAATCGAAGACATCGGATCCCACACCCTCAACGGACCAATGGAGCGCGTCGAACGCCAGGCGCGTTTCCGTTGAGAGCAGGGAGTGGCGGTCGACCAGCGTCACATCGGCCCTCACTCCCAAAGCCGCCGCACGACGGGCCCATCGCAACAACAACGTCCCGTCTCCCGCACCCAACTCAACGACCCGGAGTCGTCGGGATCCGAGGGCCGCATCCCGGAGGAGGCTTCGAGTGGCTCGGAACAGGATCCCGGCGTTTCCCATGATGTCGTTCAATCGCCGAAGATCGATCCGCGACCCAGCCGCGAGCGCCTCGTCGGGGGAAAGATCATCGAGGAGCTCGGGTTCAACGACTCGGCGCATGACTCAATCCACTTTAAGGAGTGCTCCGTGACAACTGAAGCCGGCGCCGAACGAAGACATCCACCACCAGCCTCCCGGTGTGTCCTGCGCGAGCGCCCGTTCCAGGACAAACAGGACGAAGGGACTGCTCATATTGCCATAGTCGCGCAGGACGGAAACGCTCAGACTCACCTCGGCGTCACTGAGCCCCAGACGTCGTTGAAGGGCCGTCAAGACCTCCCGACCGCCAGCATGAAGAATCCAGCCGGTCAGATCCGATCGTTTCAGCGGAAGCCGCTCCAGCATTCCGGAAAGCAGGGTGTCGACATGTCGGGCGGCAATCGCCGGCACCTCCCTATTCAGAATGTTCCGCAACATTCCATCGCGTTGTTCGAAACGCAGCGAAGCGCGTTCGGATGGGTCATGCAGACTCCAGGCCGCCCGGCATTCTACCCGCCGCGCATGAAGGGCGGGATCGACAGACAACACCGCCGCGGCGGCGCCATCACCAAAAAGACAGGCACTGATCAACACACCGGGATCGTTGTCGAGATAGAGGGCGGCGCTGCAGACCTCGACGCAGACCGACAGGACGTGACGTGCTTGGCCTGACTCCAGAAGTGCCTGAGCTGTCCGCCAATTTGGCACCGCGGCCCCGCAACCCTGACCGACCAAATCCAGCGCCAGAACATCGCCACGCAGGCCCAACCGCTCCGCGACGTAGCTAGTAAGACCGGGACACAGATACCCGGTGCAGGTGCTGATGAGGATGGCGTCGATCTCCGCCGGAGGAAGTCGCGCCGCGGCGAGTGCTCGTTCGGCCGCCTGGGTCGCCAGGATCGGTGCATTCACGGCGAACCGGGCATGTAGCGCATCGGGGGTAAGCACAAACGCCTCGTCCCAATCCTTCACCGCAATGTACCGGGCGACGATTCCGTTTTCGCCCAACAACACCTTGCGAAGAATCGCATGCGATCGCGCCTCCAGCCGGGACCATTGGGGTGCCTCCTGTAGGGCCTCCCAACATTCCTTCTGCGTGACTCGCCTTGCCGGAACCGCGGTGCCCAGTCCGTTCATGTACATGTTGTTAAAAATTGCCGCACAGGAAAAACGCCGCACTTGGGCCCTAAATCCGCCCCATGGAACTCAGTGCTTCGAATTTCGAACGAACGACGAAGTCAGCCCCCAAGTTCCTGAAAAAACAAACTCAGCGAGGGGTTTTCTTTGACGCGGAGTTTCGTCGCGATCCCGAAGCGCTTCGGACATCGTCGCGACGTCGGCCTTGTACCCGATCGCCATTGCTGTCCAGGCCTCAAAATGCTCCGGGATATTGTAAATCTGGCGGGCTTTCTCTGGGACGATGCCAATCATCTGGTGGACGGAAAGGCCCCTTGCAGAAGCCTCAATGGAAAGATTGCCGGCAGCCAATCCCAAGTCATGCACGGCCGCCCGATTCTCTGCATTATCCTTCGTGAATCGCTGGCGAACAACGCCGAGGACCAACACCGGTGCTGTCTTGGCCCACGATTGATTCCCTGGGACGAGGCAACCAAGAAGTCGCTCAAATTCCTGGGGATTCTCCTTCAAGGCCACCAGAAAGTTCCACGGCTGCTCATTGTACGACGAAGCCGCCCATCGAGACGCTTCAAAAAGAGAACAGAGATCGGCCGCCGAAACCGGACGGGCATCGAATCCGTACGGACTCCAACGTTCCGCAAGGACTTGTTGAATTGGATACTCCGTAACCGCGCTTTTAATCCTCATGCTTGATTTCCATAGAGACGCCCTAGAGTACACTGCCAGTCGACTGTTCCGTCGTTTGCTGAAGAAAGATCATCGCCGCACTGCGGAAACGATGAGCCTCATTGGCGCCGGAGACCATGGGGTGAACTCCCCAGAATCGAGCAGCCGATGGGACCTATTCTATTCTCCTCTCCGTCCGGCGGATTGAAGCCATTGCATCAACTGGTCGGAGGCAATGTACGAATACTTCGGGAATTCTTGTCACCCTGTGGTGTTCACCGCACGGAAACGGCCTCCAGAGCTCGTTGGGCGGGTTCCTACTTTCGGAAGATCTTAGCCAAGACGAATATCACGATGGCCCCAAAGACGCCTCCACCTGCCACCAGGTAGAGCAAGGAATAACCGATAGCGGCGAACAGTGGGGGAGAAATCAGTGCGATCATAGAAGGGTTGTTCATTATCGGTGGATGGGGAGCCCTGTTGCCGTCCCCTACGACTGCAGGGCTTTTTTGTACCTAGCGAAAAAGAGAATCGGCGCGCTTGCG
>CAITMP010000575.1 GCA_903893525.1 uncultured Acidobacteriia bacterium
GGACATCGATCATACCGGGGATCGCAGTGTACTTGGACAGATCCACTGCACCGGCGGGACACGCCCCAACCGCCTGGATCTTACCCGCATCCACGGTCACGCACGCCCCGGGGATCTTCTTCTCCCCGTCCCACACCGACGAAAACCGGTACGATGCGGACCAAGCCGGGCAAGCCATGGCAACCAAAAGCAACAATGTGCGGTACATCCCAATAGAATGCCATTCCTTGCCCAGCACCGGTGCGCGAAACTGGTAGCCGGGTATGAAGATTCGACTTGCAGTTCAATTGTGCATCGGGGTGATCGGCCTTGCCGCACCACTTGCAGCCCAAGGCAGCCGGTGGTGGTCGTGGCCGGCCGACCCCGATCCGCAAGCTGTCGAACGCGGACGTCCCGAATTTGTCCGCTCCTGCGGCCGCTGCCACGCCGACAACCTTACTGGGACGCCCAAAGGTCCGAACCTCATCCGAACGGCTCGACTCCGCAAGGATGCCGACGGTACCGCCGTTGCCGCCGTGGTGCGGGCCGGCATTCCCGCCAAGATGCCCTCCTTCCAGCTAGGGGATGAAGCCATGTCCGACCTCATCGCCTATATGCGCTGGGCCGTCCAAAAGTACGACCGCGTCAGTCCCGGCGCGCCGCCCGACGATTACCCCGTCGAGCGCCTCCTCACCGGCAACGCCGCCGCCGGGAAGGCCTTTTTCAACGGTGCCGGAGGTTGCAACGCGTGCCACTCCCCAACGGGCGACCTAGCCGGAATCGCCAAGAAATACCCGCCGGTCTTTCTCCAAGCCCGGTTTCTGATGCCCCGGCCCACCAAGCCCCGGACAGCCGATGTCACCGTGGTTTCGGGCGAGAAAGCCTCGGGCGAGAAAGCCTCGGGCGAGAAAGCCTCGGGAGAAAAAGCCTCCGGCGAAAAGGTCTCCGGCGAACTGAAGGTGCTGAATACCTACGACGTGACTCTGGTCTCGGGCGGCAAGACCCTCACATGGCCAGCCGATCAGGTGAAGGTGGACGTTCACGACCCCCTCGCCCCCCATCGCGCCCTTTTGCCGAAATACAAGGACGACGACGTCCACAACATGTTTGCGTACCTTTGGACCCTCCAGTAGAAAGAACAGGCCAAGCCCATGAAAACCGCCTACGTCCTTGCCCTGAATTTCTTCGCCCTCGCCACCCAACTGCCTGCGCAGACCCAGTGGCCGTCTCTGAACGGTGACGAATCCGGCCGCCGCTACAGCACGCTGAAACAGATCAACGTCCAGAACGCGGGCAAACTTGCTCCCGCATGGAAATTCAAGCCCGCGGCCGGTGCCACTGTCGTGAAGGGCACTCCCATCGTGGTCGACGGTGTACTGTATTTCACGGTGCCGGACCATGTCTGGGCCGTGAATGCCGCCACTGGCAAGGAAATTTGGCATTTCAACCGCCCCTCGCGCGGCGACAGGATCGCCAACCGCGGCGTTGCCTACTACAAAGGCAAACTCTATTTCGGCACACCCGATGCGCATCTGGTTTGCCTCCGGGCCGACAACGGGCGGAAACTTTGGGAGACCCCCATGGCCGACGTCCATTTCGGCTACTACATGAGCAATCCGCCCATGGTGGTGAAGGACAAGCTCATCGTGGGGATTTCCGGCGACGCGGGGGATGTTACCGGCTTCCTCAAGGCCGTGGATCCTGAATCAGGCAAGGTGCTTTGGACCTGGACCAGCGTTCCCAAATGGGGCGAGCCCGGTTCCGAAACATGGCCCAGCCAGGAAGCGTTGCTCCACGGGGGCGGCACCACGTGGGTCCAGGGGAGCTACGATCCCGAGTTGAACCTGATCTACTGGGGAACCGGCAATCCACATCCGGTCCTGAACGGCAGGGACCGCGTCGGGTCCAACCTCTATACCTGCTCGATCGTGGCGCTCAATGCCGATACCGGGAAGCTGGTCTGGTATTTCCAGCCCTCGCCGCATGACACGACGGACCGGGATGCCACGGAATCGGTGGTCCTGATCGACGGCGTCTTCCGTGGCCAGCCGCGCAAGATGCTGGCGCAGGCCAGCCGCAACGGCTATTTCTTCCTTTTGGACCGCAAGACCGGCGAACACTTGCTGACCACCTCATTCGGACCCCAAAACTGGTCGTTGGGACTGAACAAGCGCGGCGAGCCGATTCCCGACCCCAAGCGCGACCCAAGCCCGGCCGGAACACTGCTGCAGGGCAGCGGTACAAACTGGTGGGTCCCGAGCTTCAGCCCGGCCACGGGCATGTTCTATGTGAATGCCAATATCGGCGTCTGGAGTTTGACCTACCTGACGAACGGCGCGGTCCAGGGCGGTCTCGACGACCACCAGGGCGGGCGCGAATCGGCCCTGAGTCCCGGCGATCCAGCCCTCCTGGCGCTGGACTACCAGACAGGTGAAGTCCGGTGGAGGGTCGGCTACGGCAATCCCGCCGGAATTCTCACCACGGCGGGGGGCCTCTTGTTCACCTCCAACTCGAACTATCTGGTCGCCATGGACCAGACAAACGGCAAGACGGTTTGGAAGACCAATGTGGGCGGTCCGGCGAGCAACGCGCCGATCACCTACGAAGTGGGCGGGAAGCAATACGTGGTCATGTCGGTCCGTGACACTCTTTACTCATTCGTCCTGCCGGAATAACGCGGTTGCATCTTTTGCCGCTGATTGGGGTACACTATCAGCAAGCCGCGTAGCGAGGGGCGCTCCCAAAGTCCTCCGGAGTTGCCACTTTTCAGGGTTCCCTCACCCCCAGGGGAGATCGTCCGATGAACAACTTCGCCGTGGTGCGCCCATTGCTGGCGCTCGCCCTCATTGCCTTTGCGCAACTTTCCGTTGCCCAGGTCACTACAGGCCGTTTGGAAGGCACCGTCACAGACCAGCAGGGTGCAGCTGTACCCTCCGCCAAGGTCGTCGTCTCGAATTCACAAACCGGCCAGGCATTCAACCTTTCCACCAACGCCCAAGGACTGTGGTTCCTTCCGTCGGTGCCAACCGCCCTCTATACCGTCAGCGTCAGCCAGACCGGCTTCAAGAGCGTGACCATCGAAAATGTCAAGGTGGACGCCGGTGTCCCGGCAACCGCCAATGCCCGTTTGGAGATCGGTTCGGTGGCCGAGACCATTGAAGTTTCCGGCGGTGCCGAAATCCTCCAAACCCAAAGCGCCACGGTCACTTCCACTTTGGAAGGCCGCCAGCTCCACGAACTGCCCTTCACCAGCCGCAACCTGACGGAGCTGATCGTCACGCAACCCGGCAGCGCCACTCCCGGCGTCCCGCGCAGCACCTCGGTATACGGTTTGCCCCAGAGCGCCATGAACGTGACTCTGGACGGCATCAACATCCAGGACAACTCCAACAAGAGCGGCGACGGCTTCTTCAACGCGATCTTCCCCCGTGCCGATTCGATTGAGGAAATGACCGTCAGCTCCGCCGCCGCCGGTGCCGACAGCAATGCCGAAGGAGCCATGCAGGTGAAGATGGTGACCCGCTCCGGCTCCAACGCCTTCCACGGTGGACTCTTCGAACAGCACCGGAACCAGTCGCTGAACGCCAACGCCTACTTCAACAACCTGAACAGCCAGCCGCGCGACCACCTGGTGATGAACCAATTCGGCGGGCTTCTGGGCGGCCCGGTCAAGAAGAACAAGCTCTTCTTCTTCGTCCACTTCGAGGCGTTCCAGTTGCCGCAGACCTATACGGAACCCACCGGTACCGTCCTCACGCCGGAAGCCGCCAGCGGCCTGTTCCGCTACCGCGATACCGCAGGCACCGTCCGCTCCGTCAACCTCTACCAAATTGCCGCCGGCGCAGGCTTCACCTCCACGCCGGATCCCGTGATCGCGAAGTCCCTTTCGCAGATCACCGCCTTGACGAACGGCATCCCGGGTCTGAAGAGCCGCATCGCCACCAATGCCGACTACAACCGCAACAACCTGGACTTCCAGAGCAAGGGCGGCAACTACCGGCGCTTCCCGACAACCCGGCTCGACTACAACCTCACCGAAAAGCACCATATCGAGTTTGTCTACAACTACCAGACCAACATCCGTCGGCCCGACGGTGTCAACGTTGGCACCGCAAGCCCCATCTTCCCCGGAACCGGCAACGTATTGAACGGCTCCGAGGCAGGCAACCAAGGCGGGATCGCCTTCTCCGCCGTCGCGGCCCTGCGTTCAACACTTACCTCGCGGCTCGTCAGCGAAGTCCGCTTCGGCCTGACCGGCGGCACCGTGATCTTCAACAACGGCATCACACCCGGCGATTTCGCCCAGTGGCAGGGTTATGCGCCGACTTTCGGATTCGTCACCAACCCGTACCGCACCACGGGACAGACTCGGCGCAACACCCCGCTCAAGCAGGGCAACGCCAACCTGACCTATTCCCGGACCGCCCATCTTCTGAATTTCGGTGGTAGCTTCACCCAGGTCAACTCCTGGACCACCTCTGTGAACGGGACCCAGATCATCCCGACCCTCTCCTTCGGCGTGGTCGCGGGCGACCCCATCATCACGGGTGCCACCAACATCTTTACTGCCGCCAACTTCCCTGGTGCCAACGCAACCGATATGCAGACCAATGCCCCATCGCTCTATGCTCTCCTGACCGGGCGCATTTCAGGCATCAACCGGTCTGTTGTTTTGGATGAAAACACCAAGCAGTACGGCCCGAATCAGCCGATCGTCCGCAACCACCAGAAGGAAATCGGCCTGTACGTTCAGGATTCCTGGAAGCTCAGCCCGGCTCTCACCTTCAACTACGGCGTCCGGTGGGACCGCCAGAATCCGCCGGTCAACGACAACGGCATCTACACACGCCCCGGCTACGAGGGCGTTTGGGGTGTTTCCGGAGTTGGAAACCTGTTCAAGCCCGGCACCCTGAGCGGCCAGCCGTCGGTTTTCAGCGCCATCAAGCCGGGTGAAAGCGGCTTTGCGGTCCGCAACAACCAATTTTCGCCGTCGGTCGGCCTCGCGTGGCGTGCGCCGAAACTCTCCGGACCTCTGGGCTGGGTACTCGGCGGTACGGTGGTGCGTGCCGGTTACGCCATCAGCACCATCCGCGAGGATGCCAGCACACTTGCGATCTGGGGCAACAACCAAGGCCGCACTCTGGCGCTGAACGTGGACCCCACCAACTTCCCGGCCCAATTCGGCACCGCTGGCTCCGTTCTTTTCCGCGCTTCCACCCTTCCCTCAAGGGTTGCCCCCACCACCCCCAGCTTCCCCCTCGCCGCCGCAGCCACCAACAGCGTCACCGACTTCAGCCCCAACCTGAAAACCGGCTACGTGCAGAGCTGGGACCTGGGGATTCAAAAGGAGTTGACCCGCGACACCGTTCTCGAAGTCCGCTACGTGGGTAACCATGGCACGGATCTTTGGAGGCAGGTCAACATCAATGAAGTCAACATCATGGAGAACGGATTCCTGTCGGAGTTCAAAACCGCACAGACCAATCTGGCACTGGCCCGCGGTTGCGCAACGCCGGACCCGGTCTGCATGTCCGTGAACCGCGCGAAGTCCAACCAATACTTCGGGCTGGCCGGACAGCAGGCCCTCCCGTTGATCTTCACGTCACTGGCCGCCAACAACGACGCCACCAGCGCACTGCAGATCGAACAGGGCCAGGCCGGTGCACTTGCGAACGCCATCGCGACAAATGCCACCCGCATGGGACGACTCACGGCAGCCGGACGCCCAGCAAATCTGTTCCTCGTGAATCCGACCCTGACAACGGGTGCGGCCAACATCGAAGTCAACGGCGGCAACACCAACTACCACGGGCTGCAACTCGAGCTAAAGCGCCGCATGTCCAAAGGCCTTCTGTTCCAGGGGAGCTACGTGTGGAGCCACTCGATCTCGAACGAGCAAAGCCAGGGAATCGGCGGCAGCTACACGACGCTCCGCGATGTGGGCTATGACAAGTCCGCATCGCCCTTCGACATCCGCCAAGCCTTGAAAATGAACTGGGTCTACGAACTTCCGATCGGCCCGAAGAAGCTTCTCCTGAGCCATGTGTCCAATCCGATCGTCAAGAAGTTCCTGGACGGCTGGCAACTGGCCTCGGTGGCCCGCGTCCAATCCGGCTCCCCGATCCGTCTCACCAGCGGACGCGCAACCCTCAATCAAAATGATTCCGGCGTGATCCTCCACAACATGAACATGGACCAACTCCAAGGCATGATGAAGATCCGCAAGGAAACCTTGGCTGGAACCGCATCCGCTCCGCCCATCGGCGTGGTCTACTACCTGCCGCAAACGCTGATCGACAACACCAACGCAGCTTTCGAGGTAAACGGCAAGACGTTGGCCAACCTTGACCGCAACGCCCCCTATATCGGACCGGCAGACCAGCCCGGCCAACTGGGACAGCGCATCATGCTGTACGGCCCCATGCAGCAAAAGTGGGACTTCAGCCTCGCCAAGAAGACCTACATCGGTGAAAAGGTGAATGTTGAGTTCCGTGTCCAGGCACTCAATGCGTTCAACCTGACCAACTTCCTGCTTTTCACTCCCGGCAACGGCATCACAACGACCCTCGGGGCCAATGGTACCGGTTTTGGCCAGACTTCCGGTGCCTACCGGGATCTGTCGAATACTAACGATCCCGGCGGTCGCATTGTGGAATTCAGCCTCCGTGTGAACTTCTAGGTAGCAGCACGGGGGGCCGGTCATAAACTGGAGGACGACATGACTCGCCGCAACGTCCTCCAATCTTCGGTTTATGCCGCCGGAGCCAGTCTTCTCACCAGTCTGGCTCCGGCGGCGGAAACTCCGTCGCCGGTTGTCGACACTGCTTCAGGCAAGGTTCGTGGCGTCTCCGTGCAGGGTGTCCACATTTTCCGTGGGATACCGTATGGAGCGTCGACCGACGGCGCAGCCCGGTTTCTGCCACCCACCCCGGTCTCCCCGTGGACCGGCATCCGCGATGCCGTGAAGCCCGGTCCAAGGTGCGCGCAGTCGGGCGGCCAACTGTTCCGCTCACCCGTCATCGGCAAATATTTCATGGGCGGAACTGTTCGGCCCGAGATCGATCAGGAGACGACCGACGAAAACTGCCTGGCCCTGAATGTTCTTACGCCCGGACTCGTTGGCAAACGCCCCGTGATGGTTTACCTGCACGGCGGCGGGTTTACCGGCGGCTCGTCCATGCTGACTTTGTTCGGCGATGGCCACGTGCGGGAGCAGGATGTGGTTGTGGTCGGCGTGAACCACCGGCTCAACATCTTTGGTTATCTCTACCTTGGCGGGCTGGCTGCGAAATATTCCGCGGGGAATCCAGGCAATTTGGACTTGGTCTTGGCCCTGCAGTGGGTGCGGGACAACATTGCCCGTTTTGGCGGCGACCCCGGCAACGTGACACTCTGGGGCGAGTCCGGCGGAGGCGGCAAAATCAACTGCCTGATGGCCATGCCGATGGCCAAGGGTCTCTTCCACAAGGCGATTGTCGAAAGCGGCTCGACCCTGAAGATTGCATCGAAGGAATCGGGAACGGACGACGCCCGCAAGCTGCTGGGGAAGCTCGGCATCCGCGAAGACCAACTCGATGCACTCCACACGATCCCGCCTGCCAAGCTGTTCGCAACCGGCGTGACCGGTGCCCCCGTTGTCGACGGCAAGACCATCCCCGTACAAATCTGGGACCCGCGCGCTCCCGAAGTCTCATCCGGCGTCCCGATGATCATCGGCAACACGAAGGATGAGTCCACCCTGTTCTCCAAGGATGAAAGCCTATTCGGCCTCGATGACGCCGAGATCCGGGACCGGCTGGTCCAAACTGGAATCTCGGGCACCGACGCCGGCGAACTCCTCACACTATACAAGTACGACTACCCGAAAGACACGCCCACCGACCGTTGGTTCCGACTCTCCAGCGACCGTGCCATGCGTCGCAACGTCATCCGCCAGGCCGAGTTGAAGCTGGACCAGGGCAAAGCCAACGTCTACCTCTACCAGTTTGTCTGGAATACCCCCTTGGGCAACGGTCGGATCAGGGCTTTTCATACTGCAGAACTGCCGTTGGCCATGCGATTGGTCGCGCACCCGGAATCCGAGGCACTTTCCAAACAAATCAGCGGTGCCTGGGCGGCGTTTGCCCGGACCGGCAATCCCAGCCATACAGGCATCGGGACCTGGCCCGCGTACACGAAAGCAAATCGCGAGACCATGATCCTGGATGCCGACGCATCGAAGGTACGCAAGGACCCGGATGGGGAGCAGCTTTCCATCCTGCTGCGGTACCCTGCCGCCAATCTGCTCTAGGCCAAATCGACAGCCACAACTTCGTTGAGATCAACCGGAGGCAGATCCACTTCAATCGATGTTCCGACCGGTCGCCATTTCGGCACAGCCTTCGAAACTAGGAATTTGACAGCGCGAACAGTCTTCCCCTTCGGCACCCGTATTCGCACTTTCTGTGGCGGGCAAGGAATCAGTTCGCGGACCGGGCCTTTCATCGCCATCGGATTCGTCATGTTTACGATGTGCGCCGTCACGGACCCCTTCTGCCGCCAAACCGAGACGTCCAGGAACCCCCTTCCCGCCACAGACAATGGCTGTTCCCCGCCGTGCGCCCATAGTGCAGCGTTCCTCAGCACCGTCCCGTGGTCGGCGGCAAGGACTTCCCAGAACGTGCGGTCGATGTCGAACGGGAAGTAGGCCACCCGCCCTTTGCCGAATTCGCGAAGGTACACGCCGGGTGTTTCGGTTTTCCCCTGACGCATGTAGACCTCCTCCATCGGCAGATCCGGATACGAAGGCACCAGCGTAAGCGGGTTGACGGCCAGTGGTTTCGACGCCTTCACGTGCATCCAGTTCACACCGTTGATGATCCGTGTCGCACCCTCCAGTCCCTTGGTTACCGGGTGCGGCTTCTCCAGATTGAGGTAGGAGTTGTGCTGTTGCAGGTCGGTCTTGCCTTCGTACGACGCCCCGAAGAGCTCCGCAAGCCCGAAATCCTTCCTCGGCACGCCCCATTCGTCGCACAAGGATGTCTCGAACGTCGCCACCAGGCCCCCGCCGCGTCGGACATACTCCGTCAGCTGCGAACATTGCCGATCCGAGAGCGCTGCGAGACTGGGCAGGATTAGGGCCCGGTATTTCGCCAGATGCTCCTCGTCGAGTGTGCCGTCGTGCACCATATCGAACGGAATCCGGGCCTCCACCAGCGCCTGGTACCAGCCCAGAGTATGGTCCTCGACCTTCGCGCCATGGAACGCCGCTGTCTGCTGCGAGTAAACGATTGCGACCTCGGCCAACGAGCGCTCGTTCCGCAGGTATTTCTCGCTCCGGAAGTGCCAGTTGTAGAACTCCTCCACCACCGGCAGCCACCGCTTGTCTATTGGCTTGGCGTTGAATTTTGTGATCCACGGGCGCAGGTTGTGGGCGACGCCGTCTGCCATCCACAGGCGGATCTCGTCAGCGGTCTGGACGGAGTCCTTCCACCGGTAGGGTTCCTCCAAGCCAACGCTGACGATGCCGCCGATCGGCTTGCCCCCCATGGTCGACGCGTATTCCTTGCCATTCTTGCCGTTCGCCCACGGGGCCATCAGTCCGTGGCGGGCCTGCCGGTCCGCGAAAAGCGTGGGGGCAAGGTCGCCGATGGATTTCATGTCCAAGTCGCTCAGCGCTCCCCCTCCAGCGTTGGCCAGAAAGGCCGCGTTCGGGTTGACCTTTTTGATCTCCGTGTCCCACAGACGCCAAAGGTCGAACAGCCGCTGCTCGCGCCAAAGGACATACTGGCGGTGCGTGGGGTCGAGTGGGTTGGTGGTGCGGGGCAAATCCTTGTTGCAGTATTCGTGGAACAGATACTTGCAGCTCTCGCAAAAGCACATGCCGGACCCCGCCCAGCGGTTGCTGAATACCCCGTCCACCTTGTACTGCTGTACGATTTCAATGGTCACGTCGGTCATCAGGCCGAAATTGTACGGGCCCAGCGCACAAGTGACCCAGAGGGACGGGTCCGCCCAGTGCCGGCGCTTCCTGCCTTCCGCGTCCACCGCGATCCATTCGGGATGTTTGTCAAAGACATCCTGGTGGACGGCGTGGGGGTCGGTCCGCGCAATCACGTTCATCCCGAGTTTGCGGCATCCGGCAACCATTTCCCCGAACGCATCGCCGGAGCCTAGGTATTTGCTCTTGTAATGGAACGGGACTTTGGTGGGGTAGAAGGCCACGCAGCCGCCAGCCGAGAGGCAGACGGCGTCGGCATGGATGCGTTTGAAGTAATCAAGCCAGAATTTGGGGTCGTACCGGCCGGGATCGTCTTCAACGAAGGCGAGTTGGAACCAGCGCATGGGGCGGTCGTACCAGTCGCTTGTCTCTGCGGCGCTAACGGCGGGGACGGTCAGTGCAGCCGTGCCGACGGCGGTGGCAAGGGCGAAGTCTCGTCGCGTCAGTTCGGAATTGGGGCGGGACACTGCGCCCAGCGTATCACCGACGCAGGCGCTGGACAGTAGCCGCTGGACAGTAGCCGCTGGTTCCCCTCCCGAGAACGGGCATGAGGTTGTCCATGGAATCGGCCGGTGCCTTCCGGTTTGGGGGCAGTATCGATGACGCGTTTCGCGCCGGAATCGATATCCTGCTTCCCGCCGATCTACCACGACACGAGCCACCATTGTGAGGTAGCCGGTCTCAATCCTCGGGTGCACCCTTCAGGCACCCGCCCATAGGTTTGGCACTTGTACTCCACCTACCGCCCGGCGTGTGCGAGAACGATTCCGTCGTGAAGATCACTCAACGAATATGGGTCCCCGTCATCGCTGGCACCACCCTGCCCCGGTTCGAAGCAGCCCCTGCACAGTGTCGAACAGTATTACCCAGTGCCCGGCGTTGCGCGAGTTCCTGGCCATCGGGCTGGACGAGGCACCGCTGGATCACAGCACGCGGTCGAGGACCCGGCGGCTGGCGGGCGGGGACGTCCGCAAAGCCGTCTTCGACTTCATGCTGCGCGAAATTGGAGTGGACCCCAAAAGTGAGACAAGCGGTTAACCCCACCCGGCTCCGGAAAACCCGGATGCGACCTTTGTCGGTCACAGCCTGCACAGAAATATTTCACTTCCCCCCAGCCACAACAAAACAAAAGCCAAACAGCCCCAGCCACCCAGTCGCCCCCCAAGCCCCGTAGTTCGTTTTCCACCACCTCGCGCATTACAATCGCGGCGCGATGGAAAACACGACCCAAAACCCGAAACCCCGCACCCAAGCCCAAATCGAAGCCTCCCGCCGCAACGGAGCCAAATCCAAAGGTCCCGTAACCCCCGACGGCAAATCGATCTCCGCCCAGAATGCCGAACGCCACGGCATCTTCGCCCGCATCTGCACCATCCAGGGCGAAGCCCCCGAACACTTCACCAGCCTCATCGACGACCTCTACGAAACCTGGAGACCCACCGACGAGCACGAGCGCGCCCTCGTCGACACCATGGCCATGGCCCTCTGGCGCCGCACCCGCACCGCCGCCCTCGAATCGGCCGCCATCAACCTCCAACTCGCAAAGTCCGAAATCCAAAACCCGGAAACGACCCACCACTACCTGGCCATCACCTCGCTGGCCGACGAGAACCGTTCCTTTGAACTTCTCAACCGCTATGAGGCCCGCTTCACCCGCATGTATGAACGCGCAGCCCGCTCCCTCATGGCCTACCGCAAATTCCGCCAGCAGGAGATCTCCGCCCCGTCGGCTCCCATCCAGGAGCTCCCCTCCGAATCGCCTGCACCTCCAGAACCCGAAATCCAAAAACAGAAAAACGAACCCAAGCGCCTCTCCCGCCGCGACGCCCGCAAACTCAAAAGATGGCACCTGCGCCACCCCGCACCAACTCAAGTACCCGATAATCCCGCGCCGTAGGGCAGCAATTCTTGGCCGCAGCGACCTTCCCAGGCCGCCATAACCGCGCCACCGGGGTGCCACCCTATTTTTGGATTGCGCTCCAACCCGAAACATCGGATACTGGAACCGGAGCCTGAAGTGTGTCCTCCTTCAGGCTGTGTGAGATTTTGGAAACCCGGAGTAACCTGGAATGGCATACAAACTGAACGTGAATGGGCAGTCCCACACGGTCGACGTGCCTGCGGAAATGCCCCTTTTGTGGGCACTGCGCGACGTACTGGACCTGAAGGGCACTAAATATGGATGCGGCGTGGCCCAGTGCGGCGCTTGCACGGTGCATTTGGACGGCGTCCCGCAGCGCGCCTGCGTCACCCCGGTGGGCACGGTGGGTGCCAAGAAGGTCACCACCATCGAGGGCCTTTCCGCCGACGGCACCCATCCGGTGCAGGTGGCGTGGTCCGACATCGACGTTCCCCAGTGCGGCTACTGCCAAGCTGGTCAAATGATGTCCGCCGCCGCGCTTCTGGCGAAAAAGCCGAAGCCGACCGACGCCGACATTGACACCGCCATGAACGGCAACCTGTGCCGTTGCGGTACCTATTTGCGAATCCGGGCCGCCATCCATAAAGCGTCCGAACTTGCCACCAGCGCTTCGGCCAAGACGGTCCAAGTGGCGGGGAAGGAATAGTCGAGGAGAACAACCATGAAAAAGACAATGATTGATCGCCGCTCCTTCCTCCAAGTCAGCGCCCTCGCCGGTGGCGGCGTGATGCTGGGTCTGCACATTCCCGACGCTGTTGCGCAGGGCCGCGGCGGAGCGCCGCAGGTTGCCATCAATGTCCACAACTTCATCACCGTGGCCTCGGACGGCATCGTGACGATTGTCGCGAAGAATCCCGAAACCGGCCAGGGCGTGAAGAACATGCTCCCGATGATGATCGCCGACGAACTGGATGTGGACTGGAAGAATGTCCGCGTCGTGCAGGCCGATTTCGACGACACCAAGTACAGCGCACAGTCCGCCGGCGGCAGTACCGCCACCCCGAACAGCTGGATTCCCATGCGCCAAGTCGGCGCGGCGGGCCGTGCAATGTTCGTCGCGGCAGCGGCGAAGACGTGGAATGTTCCCGCGAGTGAGCTCACCACCGGTTCCGGCCGCGTGATGCACAAGGCTTCCGGCAAGTCTGTTGGCTACGGCGAACTCGCTTCCACCGTCGCCACCATGCCCACCCCGGATCTGGCCACTTTGAAGATGAAGGACCCGGCTGATTACCACATCATCGGGCACAACGAGCCGACCTACGACATCAAAAAGATCGTCACCGGCAAGCCGTTGTTCGGCATCGACGTCACCACGCCCGGCATGCTGCACGCCGTGTTCCAGAAGTGCCCGGTGTTCGGGGGCAAGGTCGTCAGCTCCAACATTGAGGACATCAAGAAGATGGCCGGCGTCAAGCAGGTCATCGTCATTGACCGCCCCCGCATCACCGATGTCGTCGTTCCCCGCGATCCCGGCTGCGAAAGCGGTATCGCGATCCTTGCCGAAACGTGGTGGCATGCCCAGGCAGCACGCAACAAGCTGCAGGTGAAGTGGGATTTCGGCCCCAACGAATCGCAGTCCAGCGCCGACCAGGCTCTCAAGGCTGCCGAAATGCTGAAGGCCGCCCCGCAGTGGAACATCCGCAACGACGGCGATGCCGATGCTGCGCTCAAGTCCGCCGCGAAGGTGGTCGAGGCGACCTATTCCTACCCGCACATTTCGCACGCGACACTGGAGCCCCAGAACTGCACCGCCATCTATAAGGACGGCAAGGTGGAGTTGTGGACCAACAGCCAGACCCCGCAGGGTGGCCGCCAGTTGGTGGCTGAAACCCTGGGAATCCCAGCCCGCGACGTCAAAATGCACATGACGCGCGCCGGTGGTGGTTTTGGCCGCCGCCTGACGAACGACTACATGGCCGAAGCGGCCCTCATCGCCAAGGAAGCGGGCGTACCCGTGAAGCTTGTCTGGTCCCGCGAGGACGACATGACCCACGATTACTATCGTCCTGGCGGTTGGCAGAAGCTGACAGCCGGTGTCGACAAGAGCGGCAAGCTGGTGGGTTGGAAGAACCACTTCGTCAGCTGGGGTGACCAGGACAAGAAGGCTTTCTCGGGTTCCGCAGCTTTCGGCCCCGCCGAATTCCCGCAGCGGTTTGTGCCGAATTTCAAGCTGGATGCCTCGGTGCAGCGTTTGGGCATCAAGACCGGTGCCTTGCGCGCGCCGTCCAGCAATGCGTTCGCCTTCGTCATGCAGTCGTTCATGGACGAAGTGGCGCACGCGGCTGGCAAGGATCCGGTTGCGTTCCGCTTGGAACTGCTGGACGCGGGCGGTCCTCCCACCGGTCCCGACGGTCGTCCGGTTCCCGGCATGAACGCCGAGCGGATGAAGGGTGTGGTCAAGCTTGTGGCCGAGAAGTCCGGCTGGGGCAAGAAGTTGCCCAAGGGTACCGGAATGGGCATCGGCTTCCACTTCAGCCACCAGGGTTATTTCGCCCAGGTTGCGGAAGTCACGGTGAGCGCAGCGAACAAGATCAAGATCAACAAGATCTGGGTCGCGGGCGACATCGGCAGCCAGATCATCAATGCCAGCGGTGCGGAGAACATCACCCAGGGTGCCATGATCGACGGTCTCAGCGAAATGATGTCGCAGGAGATCACCATCGACAAGGGTGCCGTGGTGCAGAAGAACTACGACAAGCACGGCATGATGCGGATCGCGCAAGCCCCCGGGGCAATCGAGATCCACTGGTTGAAGTCGAACAACAACCCGACCGGGTTGGGCGAACCGGCCCTGCCTCCGGTGCTGCCAGCGGTTGCCAACGCCATTTTCGCGGCCAGCGGCAAGCGCGTCCGGCAGTTGCCGATCTCCAAGGAAGGCTTCTCCTGGGCCTAAACCCGCAATGAGGACTGCATTCACTTTCGCAGTCTTGACGTTGGTGTTTCAGAACGCGGCGCTCGCACAGGACGAGCGCCGCGTTCTGTCTCCGGACGGTCGTCTGGAGTTCCGGATTTTTGTAACAACCCAGCCGGATACCCAGCTTTCCCGCCTTGCCTACCAAGTGCGGAGCGGGGAGGAACGGTTGGTGGATACCTCCCTGCTTGGCTTCGACCTGATGGAACAGGAGCCTCTTTTGGGGGAAAATATTGCCCTGATGTCATCGACTGCGGGTTCGGGGCCTGGCTACAATTCGATTCTGCTCCACTACATGCAGAACGGATCCCTTGGCCGGTATTTGGATGTGGAGGCCCGTGCCTACAACGCCGGTATCGCCTTCCGGTTCCTGATCCCGCCCTCGACGCCGGTCACACGCCTGCTGATCTCGCAGGAAGCAACCGAATTCGCTGTGAAGCATGATCCGTCGCTGCCGTTGCGGGTACCGTTCGAATCGGACAAGGTCACTATCACCGAGGTGCTAATTTCCGGTTATCCATCAATGCAGTTGGAATCGAGGGGGCAAGGCGAGTACGCGGTGGTGCGCTTGCACGGGACCACTACGATTCCCGGCGTTGCCTATGACGGGAAGCCGCCGCTCACTGGACCCTGGCGGGTGGTCTTGACCGGGCCGAGGCCGCGTGCGGTGTCGGATTTGGCGGGATTGGGGCGGTAAGTCGCTGCCAACCGTGCTGCGCGTGGGGCCGTATCGGCTATTCTTCGATTCGGCTGATCGAGGTGAGCCGTCCCACGTCCATGTGGAACGTGAGGCGCTGGCGGCTAAGTTCTGGCTCGAACCTGTTTCGCTGCACTCGACCCAAGGATTCGCCCAGGCCGAAATCTGACGAATTCAAGCTATCATCGAAGAGAACAAGCTTTTCTTGATCGGAGCATGGTATGAGTATTTTGGCCGTCGAGGCTGATGTTCCCGTAGCAAAGGAGGTCAGTCTGACTTCTAAACGCTTGGTTGCCGAACTCGAAGACGGACGGGTTATCAGCGTTCCCTTGGCGTCCCCGCTTGGCGGAAGGGTCCCGGCAGGAACTTTCGAATTGGCGGCTGATCGGGGGCGGAACCGGCATTCACTGGCCGGATCTAGACGAGGACATCAGCACGGAGAGTTTGCTGGCTGGTAGGCGCTCTGGCGAAACAGTGGAATCCTCGCGGCGCTGGAAGTCGAGTCGGATCATTAGCGGGCACCGAATTGAATCGCCGCTCATTTGATATTTCCTTGATACGGTGAGATGCTGGATGGTGCTGCGGTTCCAATTCCACCATGCCCAACTCTCTCCTTCCCATTGAAACCATTGCCCAAAAGTTGGGCATCCCGGACCACTACCTCGAAAAGATGGGTCCGCATACCGCCAAGGTCCGGCTGGGGCTCTTGGACGATAGCGCCTTTCCCCGTCGCGGGAAACTGGTTCTTGTTACCGCCACCACGCCGACCGCGTCCGGGGAAGGGAAGACGGTCACCGCAATCGGGTTGACGCAAGGCTTGGAGCGCATCGGCAAGCGCGCGGTCATCACTTCGCGCGAACCCTCCCTGGGCCCGGTTTTCGGCATCAAGGGCGGAGCCGCCGGGGGCGGACGGGCCCGGATCGAGCCTGCCGAAAAGATCAACCTGCATTTCAACGGCGATTTCCACGCGATTTCGTCCGCCCACAATCTGTTGGCGGCGCTGGTCGATACCGAGCTGTTCCACGGCAACGAGCTCGGCTTGGACCCGGCGAGAGTGACCTGGCCCCGGACCATGGACATGAACGACCGGGCGCTCCGGAACATCATTGTCAGTGCCGGGGGCAAACGGGAGGGCGGCAACCGGGCCGCTGGATTCCTGATTACGGCAGCGTCGGAAGTCATGGCCATCCTCGCGTTGGCCAAGGACCGCCGCGACCTCCGCGCGCGCCTTGCGGCAATCGTGGTGGGCTCCAACAAGTCCGGCCAGCCGGTTCGCGCGGGAGACCTGAACGCCACGGGTGCAATGATGGCGCTGTTGGCAGAGGCCCTGATGCCCAACCTGGCACAGACCACCGAGGGAACTCCCGCCTTCGTCCATTGCGGCCCGTTCGGCAACATCGCCCACGGAACCAGCAGCATCATTTCGCACGAAATGGGCATCCGGCTTGCGGACTACGCCATCAATGAGGCCGGTTTCGCCTCGGATCTGGGTTTTGAGAAGTACATGGATATCGTGATGCCGACCTCCGGCATCCGCCC
>CAITMP010000576.1 GCA_903893525.1 uncultured Acidobacteriia bacterium
CTCTGGAGATGAAGCGTACGCTGGAGGCCCGCAAGCTGGTGGAGCGCGCCAAAGTCATCCTCCAGTTCAAGCACAACCTGACCGAGGAGGAAGCCTACCTACGGCTCCGCAATGAAAGCCGTCGTCTGCGGCGTTCCATGCGGGATCTGGCCGAGGCCGTGATCCTGGCCGACGACCTCAACCGCAAGGACGGGGCGACGGGCAAGATGCCGGTCCGGGACGATTCTGAAATCATGTAAATTTCCGGGGTTGCGCGGCTAACTCCGCGTATACTCAAGCGATGAGACCCTCCCCTCTCGCCGCAACAACATTGCTTATTGCCGCCGCCGCTTCCTCCTTTGCCCAGGGACCTTACAAGGTTCTGAAAACGGTCAAAGTGGGAGGCGACGGCGGTTTTGATTATGTGCAAGCCGATTCAGCCGGCCGCCGCCTCTATGTTCCCCGCACCGGTCCGACACCCCGGATCAATGTATTCAACTTGGACACTTTGGAGCCGGTGGGCGAAATTGCCAACACCAACGCCCGCGGTGCTGCCGTGGATACCAAGTCCAGCCACGCTTTCGCCACCAGCAAGCCGGTCGCCATGTGGGATTCCAAGACTTTGGCGCCCATCAAAACCATTGAAGTCGAGGGCGGACCAGATGGACTGATTGCCGATCCCTTCAACAACCGCGTCTATATCCTGAGCCACCGCGCGCCGAACACGACCGTTATCAACGCCGCCGACGGGGCGGTTTTGGGCACCATCGACCTTGAGGGCGCACCGGAACAGGCCGCCACCGACGGACGCGGGCATATCTATGTCGCGATCGAGGACAAGGACAACGTCGCCGTCATCGATGCCAAGACCATGAAGGTCACGGCCCACTACAGCCTCGACGGCAAGGGCGGCACCTGCGCCGGTCTTTCCTTGGACGCCAAGAACGACATCCTGTTTGTTGCCTGCCGCCAGCCTGCGGTTGTGGTCGTGATGAGCGCCAAGGACGGCAAGATCATCACCACGCTGCCCATCGGCACGGGCGTGGACGGCTCGGCCTTCAACCCGGCCACCATGGAGCTGTTTACGTCGCAAGGCGATGGCAGCCTGACCGTGATCAAGGAAAACTCCCCCACCAGCTTCGAAGTGGAGCAGACCATCAAGACGATGCCGGGTGCCAAGACCATGACTCTCGA
This sequence comes from uncultured Acidobacteriia bacterium, assembly GCA_903893525.1. GTDB lineage: Bacteria > Acidobacteriota > Terriglobia > Bryobacterales > Bryobacteraceae > BOG-234. The sequence goes on from CAITMP010000576.1 coordinate 1,174, forward strand.
CACCAAGACCGGCCAGGTTTACCTGATCGCCGCAGAGTACGGCCCGCCGCCGGCCCCGGTCGCGGCTCCCGCAACTCCCCCCGCTGGCGCACCGGCTGCCGGTGGACGTGGACGCGGCCCCGGCCGCGGTCCGATGCTCCCTGGATCGTTCTCCATCATTGTTGTGGGCAAGTAGTTTCCATCGGGGGAAGGGACCGGTTTTGCGCGGTCCCTTCCCTGCCCTTCACTGTAGTGAGTAGAGCCTGAAGCCGTTTTCCATCCCCACTTGGCGGATTCCCCATTCCCCGGCATGGTCCCGGAGATCGTCCGCGCCGTAAGCTCCGTCCGGCAGCAGCATCCAGTGCACTCCCGACCTGTTCATTTCGTCGCGGACTTCGCTGCGCAGGGTAGGCCTTGGCGGAACAGTAGTAGTTTCTTGGCGACTCCCGATGCGCTGCCATTTCCCGCCTGTCCAAGCCCACGGTGCCAACGGAAGCCAGCGTTGGTCCTCGGACTGCTCGATTTGGATGCCATCCAACTCCACCGGCTTTCCGAAATCCACCTCAAACCACATCCCCGGTTCCGAGAAACGTCCGGAGGTCCACCAGGATGCCCGGATGCCATCGAGCGCCGCCCCCGATTCCCAGGGATTGTCCGATGCCGTCGTTCGCCAATCCGGCGTTCGTGGAGCTTCGGTTTGACCCGCCAATACCCGAAGTTCGCTGATCCGTAGATCCGTATCCATTTTGCTGGTGGCGACCATGCGGATTTTGGAGGTGGTCACCTTGGTGAACCGATAGTCGATTTGCAGCGTGGTGGCCAGTTCCTTCACTACCGGCATCAGAAACATCAGGAATGTACGACGTCCGAAGGCGGAATCGAACGAGCCCAGTAGATTGCGGTGCTGGTAGGCCATCTGGCCGAAGTTCGGGGAGAACACCGGGTCCCCCGGCGGGACAAGGCGGTCCAGCATCAGGCCGGGCCTGTAGTCGTTCCAATGGGTGGCGAGATAGTGCTCCTCGGGTTCGATTCGCAGTGCGGCCCGCCAGTCGACCTGGTCCAGACGCCACTGATAGCCAGTGGACCATTGCGGGATCATGTCCGGCCAGGAGAGGACAGAGTGTGCGATCAGGACGACCGCGGCCAGTGGAGCGCCGACTACGGGGATTTCCAAGATGCCAACGCCCAGGGCCAGAGCAAGAAACGGTAGCGAGGGTATCAGGAAACGGCCTCCGGTATTGGCGAAGAAGGGTAGGAACGCCGGGATGAAAGCGGCGAGCAGGACCCTTCCGCGCAATCTCCGCAGTGCCAGAAGTGCCACCGGGGCCAAACAAAACACCGGTCCGATGACGCCGAGGAGTTTGCCACCGATCACGGCTTGGTAGGCGAGGTCCCGGAAAGCAACGCCTCCGGTGTGGCTCATCATGTCGCGCAACTGGACCTCAATAATCGGGTACATCCAGGGGCTAGGGAACCAGCGGTTGAAGAGGGGAAAAAATGGGTTGCCGAATTCGATCCAGTCCTTCAGCATCCAGGGACCGGCCACCAAAGTGGCACACAGGGCGACGACCCCGGCCCGCTTCCAAGCACTCCTCCACGCACTCCACCGGAGTCGACCAAGAACCAGAACAGCCAGGAAGGCGCAGACGCCGGTTGCGGCCGTGGTCATTTTGCAGGCATAGGTGAAGCCGGAAAGCAGGCCGACCAGCACCAAAACACGGTCGTTGCGGTCTTCCCGCCAGATTTCGAGGAAATAGAAGGCGGCGAAGACGACTGCGGCAGCGGCTATGTCGATGTAGGCGATGGTCCCGTCGCGCCCCACGACCGGGGCCAGGTAGAACAGGAGGCCGCCAAGAACGCCGACACGTTCGTCGCCCGCCCTCCGTGCCCATGCCCGCATCCCGAACGGCATCGCCAGCAGAAACAGCAGATGCAGGACGGCGGCGGCGGAGTGCCGGCCAATCGAGAACGCCACCGCGAAGAGCATTTCGATGCCTTGGGCGAAGCCCGCAAACATATAGGTGGTGATCCGGAGGAAACCGCGGTGTTCCAGATACCGGCGTACCAGACTTAGGTGGTAGCCAGTGCCGTCCGGGCTGGTTTCCGGGACCATCGCGACTACGAGGTACAGTGCCCCGAATACCAGATAGGGGAGCCAGAAGAGGCATTTCCACATCGTGGAAAGTTCGCTCGCCGGGCTGGGCGGGTCAGCGGAATGGCTTCGGAATCGGAGGGGCAACAGGGCGATCACGATTCCGGTGCCGATCAGGACCGGGGTATAGAGCAGTTGGCACGCCGCAAGGACGAAGACCAAGGTGCTGAAGACCGCCGAACCCGCCAAGAATTCCAAGAAGGCGCGTTCGTAGCGGTGGAAATGGAGCCCCAGGAGGTGGAACAGCGTGTGTCCGCAAGCCCGGCAAACAGCATAGACGAATCCAGCACCGGCCAGAATCCGCAGTGCGGTCACGAGGTCCCGCCGTCCGCAAACTGACGGCGCAGGGAAGGCACCACGGCTTCGGCGGCGGCAGTTGCATCGAATGGCCTCCCGAGGAATTCGGCAATCCGCGCGGCTGCGGTCGCCGGATCCTTGAGAGTTTCATCGTAGGCCAGCGCCAGCACGCCCACGGCGGGACGGGCGGCCAGCCAACGGCGGACCTCCTCCTCATGACTGAGGTATGCACGTTCCAACTCGTCGGCTGAGAGGGCGGCAGCTTGGGAGGTCCGTTCCAGCCGCTCCAGCATGCGGCTCTGCGAGCGGGCGACTTCCTTCAGGTTCCTTTGAATAATAATGATGCGGTAGGTCTCGTTGGCGGGCAGGTACGGGATCAACGGCAATACCAGCTTGACGACCTTGCCACGGGCACGGGGGAGCCAAGTTTTGTCGCTGCGGAGCCTGGTTGCGGGCTCGAACTCGAAGTAGCCGCGGGGATTGTCCTCGTCCGGCGCACGGAGGCCATCAGTGAGGGCCCCGACGCCTCCCGCTGTGACGGCCTGCATCATCATGGAGGTGCCGCTGCGTGGCAGGCCGGTCACAATCACGATGTCGCGTGCGGGGTCCGCCGAGGGCGGTGGGGTTCGCTCCGTAAACCGGGCGCGGGCTGTCGTTTCCTGGGCTGATTGGGGAAGGGGGGCCGCGTTGCTGTCGCGTAACGCCAACTGGCGGTCCGCCAAGGCACGTTGGATGGCGGCGTCGGGGATTCGGCCCTGCTCCAGGTAAAGGTCGGCCAGTGTTTGGCGGGCCTCGACGTATCCGGGGGCTTGGTGCAGTGCGACGCGGAGGGTCTGCTCGGCCGCATCGTATTGAGATTGCTTCAACTGGGCGAGGCCCAGCAGGAAATGCAATCCAGGCTGGAAGTAGACCAGGCCCAGGGAGCGGGCGGCGAATTCCACCACCTGCGGCCAGTGCTCCAAACGCGCGTGCAGGCGGGCGGCGAGGCCGAGCGCGGCGAAGTTTTCGCCATCGCGTGAGAGGGCCTCTTCCACCCATTGAAGGGCATCCTCGTTCTTTCCCGACTTGGCGAAGTTCTCGGCCAGGATCATGGCTGGCATGCGGACACCGAGTTCTTCGCAGATGGCGACCAAACGCTCGAAGGCCAAAGCGGCGGCGTCTTCCCTGCCCCGCACGGTTTCCAGCCTCAAATGCAGCAGCGCACGGAGGGGAATCCATCCGCTGGCCTGCTCCACGAGCTTGCGGCGCTCGAAATGGTCGCGCTTGTCCTTTGGAGATTGGACGTTGTCCAAGTCGGCGTCAGGCTTGATTTCGCGCCGACGGGCGAGTTCCTCCTTGGCGGCCTGGGCGGCCTTGGGTGCGGCAACGTCGAAACTGGCGAGCAATTCCTCGGCCTCGTCCAAACGGTCCAGCGCGGCAAGGGAGCCGAAGAGGCACTCGGCGGCGCGGTGTTCAGCCGGGTTGTTCGCGAGCATTTCGCGGTAGAGCGGAACGGCTTCCTCGGGATGCCCGGCGTCGTCATGCGAACGGGCCAGGTTGTACTTCAGTTCCGTCAGGGTTTCGGCCATCTGGGTGGCAAC
>CAITMP010000577.1 GCA_903893525.1 uncultured Acidobacteriia bacterium
CTGCTGGAACTATTGGTCCGATTGTTTGCTCAACGGCTCCAAATTCAGGTTCGAGCCGGACTGCCCCGAGCCTACCGCCAGCATGAGGACGACCTGAGCCGTTTACGAGGCAAGATGGATGTCACGCGCCAATTCACCAAACTTGCCGCCAGTCCCCAAAAGCTCGCCTGCCGATACGACGAGTTTACCGCCGACACCAGCCTCAACCGGCTGCTGCTGTGCGCAGTGACATTTCTCCAGCGGCAATCGGCACGCGACGGTACCCGACGTCTCCTGAGCGAGATATTGGCGCATTTTTCAGAGGTTCAGCTGGTTTCGGCCTCCGAAGCGCTCGCGGGCAAGGTCACACTGGACCGGGTCAACCGGCAATGGAGCGTATTGGCTGGGCTGGCACGACTGTTTCTTCTGGCTGAATATCAAACGACACATGGCGGCAAACGGGAAGGCATCGCGTTGCTGTTTGATATGAACGTCCTGTTTGAGTCCTACGTGGCCGCACTGGTCCGACAGGCCTGCCCGCCCCCTAATTACGAGGTCAGCACTCAAGGGCCGAGCAACTCCTTGACCGGCAACGGTGACTTCCGGACCAAGCCTGACGTTCATATCAAACGTGGCCGCGATGTGTTCGTCTTGGACACGAAGTGGAAAAAGATCGAGCCCGGCAAAACCAGCAAGTTCGAAGTCGTTCCAAGCGACGCCTACCAGATGCACGCCTACGCCCATCTATACAATAGTTGCGCCACGATTCTGCTTTATCCCCACCACAGCGGTTTGGGTTCGGATGTCTCTCCGGGCGAGCAAACGCGCTGGCAATTCAAGTCCCACGACTCTACTCTCATTCTCGCCACGATTGACGTGGCAAAGCCTCCCTACGAGCTTGTGGCCTCAATCAGCAAGCTTTTCAAGCTACCTGACTAGAGCGGCATGAGCAAACTTGGCTGCCTAAGGATCGTACGGCCCGGCGGAGACGCTCTCGCGGGCAGGGGAGCCAGCACCGATCTGATTCTTCCGTATTCACTTGGCACATACGGTGCACACTCTTGACGGGGGCTGCAAATGCAAATCCAACTACCAACCGACTTGGAAACAATCATCCACCAGCGTCTCGCACCGGTGCCTACGCCAACGCCGAAGACGTTCTCCGCCGAGCCCTCGAAGCCCAAGGGGCCGAGGATGAGTGGACGGCCGAGGAGCGCCAGGCCCTCGACCTTAAACTGAAACGTTCTCTCCAGCAGGTTGCCGCTGGAAAGACCTACGGATCCGCCGAGGCCCGCCGGATGCTCGCGGACATGAGGGCCGCACACCTCGCCAATCTCGGACGGTAGCCCGTTGGACACCTTCGAACTCAGCCTCGAAGCAATCCACGATATCGACGCCATCTGGCTCTACCGAATGGAACGCGAAAGGTTACTCCTAGCCGACCATGTCGTCACCGAACTCTTCAAGGCGTTCGCCCGGATTGCGGACCTGCCATGCCGGGCACCGCCGTAGCGATCTCACGTCCGAGGACGTTTTGTTCCGCCGGATCTTCTCCTACCTCGTGATCTACCAGCGTGGCAGCGACCCGCTCCAGATTGTCGCCGTCCTCAACGCCAAGCGGGATGTCGCCCGCATTCTCGCACAGCGGTCTGACCCCTGATCAGCGAAACACGTGCCGCGCGCGTCGGCCAGTGCAGTATCCCATCCCAGAATTGGTCCGGCTTCAAGTCCGTCCGGTCCAGCCGACAAAACGCCCGGACTCGACCGGCCGGACGTCAATCGGTCTTGAAAATGTCTCGGCATCGTCCGGCGGTCATGTGACACCAGCACACGACTCGTAGCAGCAGCCAAATCCAAAACCCAAGGATATTCCAGCCCCCGACTCGCCTCGCCGGACGGCATGCACGATTTGGATCGGCAGAATCGACGTCCGCCAGAAACTGGAAGCTGAAGCCCGCGATCCGACCACCGCGGTCCGCGCCTTCAGAATGAGCGCCCACAAGTCGCGACCTGTGCCGAATCGTTCCCCCGGCCAGCGCTTGCCCCCCTCGCCCCCTTTCATGCCATACTGTAGGCGTGAACTGGAGTGTGGAAATCGGGGAGGAGTTCGCGGCCGAATTCCAAGCCCTCGGCACACAGGTTCGAAGGGCGATTCTCGCTTTGGCCAGGACCTTGCAACTATTCGGACCTCAGTTGGGCCGCCCTCGGGTGGACACGCTCAAAGGCTCCCGGCACGCGAATATGAAGGAACTCCGGTTCAACGCAGCGGATGGCGAGTGGAGACTGGCTTTTGCGTTCGATCCCCAAAGGAGTGCCATCCTGCTGGTCGCGGGAGACAAATCCGGTGGAAGCCAAGTGAAGTTTTACCGGGAGTTGATACGCAAGGCGGATGATCGGTTTGACGCGCATCTATCGCGTCTAGCAACCAAACGACGAACTGGAGAGGAGGCGTAGACCATGCCCACGACGAATATTGACCACGTGATCGCCGCGCTGGAGCCGGAGGAACGGGCGGAAGTGGAGCGCCTCGCGGCACACTATATCGCCGAAGAGACAACCCGTCGCGAGTTAAAGAAAGCGCGTGAATTGACCTCCGTCCGTGTCGCCGAACAACTCGGAATGACTGCCAAGGGTGTCTCCCGCCTCGAAAAACGCGCGGACATGCTGATGGCCACCATGCGCCAGACAGTCGAATCCATGGGCGGAAGCCTTTCGATCGTGGCGCAGTTCCCGAACACTCCACCCGTCGTGCTGGCCGGAATTTCCGAAGATCCCCGGTAGGATTCTGGCCGAACGATTCGGTCGCAAAAGGGACTCTGTTTCCTATCGCACAAACACGTGGCCGCCGCCCATTGCAAAAGCTCGGGATCGCTCATACCGGGAACGCCGGATTCCCGGGCCGGTTGGAATGCCTATACTCGTCTCACTACCCCGGATCGCATTCACAAGCGGAGCGGGAATGCCCCGCACTTCAAAGTCGTCTTCCGTATCCATCAAATACCGGTCGATTTCGGCTTGGTTTGTCCAAGGAAAACGATGGCCCTGTAAACCTGCGACAACTTCAGCACCGGGAAGTCGGACTGGCTGCTCTCCGGCGACAGGCCGTCATTTACAACCGTCGACGATGGGGTCGAGCGATACCGGATCGGCCCGGCGACGTGGCAGCCGCCCTCCCGTTGAAGAACCTCATCTGTGTTTTGCGAAGATCGTTTGCCTCGTCCCTACACTATTCCGACGCCTCCGGGACGGATCGCGCACACGGTTCGGGGGTTCGCAACCTCCATCGGGACGCTCGCAGCCTCGAATTCGCGCTTGGCATCGACCAGATACTGGGATCATCGCCTTGCATTCAATCGAGTCGAGGAGATCCGCACCCCTGCCACGTAGTAGCCACCGTTGCGCTGCTCAATGTATTGACTGTTCGCTTGGGTGGACACGAATGCATTGTTACAACAAGATTGTTCGACGTGCCTCAATCGCACCGACCATTGCTTTGCACTGACGATTGCTGCCCGATCTTTCTGGTGTGGCTCCCGAATGGCCGAGGCACCGAGCGCAGGCTACAATTGAAAACGAGGATGGAGAACATGACAACCCTCGAAATGCCGGTGGCGACCGTGTTTGAGGATGTGGAAGCTGGTTTGAGCGTCGAAGAAGTGATGGAGGAGTTCTCCGTCACACGGGAACAGATCAACGCGGTACTGCGTTTCACGGCCAGGAGCTTGTCTGCGCCCGTCCCGCTTCCCGTGAACGCCGCATGCGCCGATGCTCATCCTTTTTGACCACGGAACACCCCGGAGCATCGCCCGCTGGCGACGGACAAGAATATTCGGTACCAACAGAACCTCAAACACCGCCGCATCGCCATCGTGATACTTGGCAATTCGCAGCGTCCTGCGGTTCATCGCCACATGGAACGAGTAATCGCGGCCGTGAACGCTGCTACGCCCGGCGGCTTTGCCGAGGTGGACATTCCTTACGAGTAGTCTAGCTCGGCCTCCGACATCTCCTGAACGAGATTGCAGCGCATTTTTCAGAGGTTCGGCTGGTTTCGGACTCCGAGGCACCGGCGGGCAAAGTAACACTGGACCGGGTCAACCGGCAATGGAGCGTATGGGCTGGGCTGGCACGACTGTTTCTTCTGTCGGAATACCAGACCGCGCATGGCGGCAAACGGGAAGGCATCGCGTTGCTGTTTGACATGAACGTCCTGTTCGAGTCCTACTTGGCAGCACTGGTCCGAAAGGCCTGCCCGCCCCCTAATTACGAGGTCGGCACTCAAGGGCCGAACGGCTCCTTGACCGGCGACAACGACTTCCAGACCAGGCCTGACGTTCATGTCAAACATGGCGACGATGTGTTCGTGCTGGACACGAAGTCGAGACTCAATCCCGGGCTCCGACCATCGCAGCCCGAGCCTTCTGGTGTCGCTCCCAGAACGCCGGATTGGCTTCCGACATCGGAATCGAGTTTGCACCCATCTCCCGCTCCGTCTCCACCAAATACCGGTCGATCTCCGCCTGATTGTCCAAATAGAAGGCGATGGCACCGTAGATCTGAGACGACTTGAGTACCGGGAAGTTGGCCTGAATGGTCTCAGGGGACTCGCTGTCGTTAAACCCGTACACGATGGAATCGAGCGACACACGAATCGGACCAGCCACGTAGTAGCCGCCATCGCGCTGTACGACGTAATCAGTGTTTGCCACGTTCATCCCTCTTGAGTTCCGTATACAAAAAGCGATCATCCATAGCAGCCACTGGCAATGGGACTTGCGGTCGCGGTCCTGATTCGAGCCTTACCCCTGTTCCGGCACCGGCTCTTCGGCAACAATCCGCAACTCCATGCGCATTCCCAACGCCCGGGCCGCCCGCGTCACAGTCTCCAGCGAAACCGCGACATTCGACGGATCCAACAACCGGTCCAACTGCGACCGACTGGTCTTCATCGACCTCGCCAGTGCCGTCTTGCTTGTACCTTGCTCGCGAATGGCTTCCGCAAACTGCCATGCGAGGACCCGCTTAACCGCGATGGCCTCCACCTCCTTCAGCAGTCCCTCCTCGGCGAGGAAGCTGTCGAAGGTCGATCCTGCGTGTATCGAATCTGTCACAAGAGGCTCCTTTCGTGCTTGCGCTTGTTTTGTCGTGCCAGTTCCAAGTCCTCGGGCGGCGTCCGCTGGGTCTTCTTGACGAACGCGTGGAGCAAGACCATTCGGTGCAGTCGATCTCTCGAGAACAGCACCCGCGCGATGCGCCCCTGCACCGATTCCTCCAGGCGGGGAACTCCGAACCTCGAGGACGCCGTCACCCAGCGGACGGCAGACGGGCATTCCAATCGGCCAACCGTACTCCACAGTCTTGATGTCTTCGCCGATCATTTTTCGGTCGTCGGCAAAGGGAAGAGCCAAGATCCAATCGCGCACAGGCTCGTTCCCGGCTTCAGTCCTGTAGAAAATCGCCGGAATCCGTTTGGGAACCACCACCGAAATGAGTGTACCGTATAAGGGGCGCGACTGTGCCCAGCGGAGCGCTCACGCGGCCTTGTTGGACTCGTCCAGCCACGCATCCAGCTTGTCCAAGAACTCCGACTGGTGTCCCCGCGCCCTGGCCCTGTCCCGTATCGTCGCCCACAAATCCCGGTTCTCCGGTCGATTGGCCGCCTCGTCGAACAACCGCTGCTGCTCGGTCAAGTACTCTTCGACCATCTGCTGGTTGTCGAGGTTGAACGCGATGGCCCCGTACACCCGCGAGAGCTTGTCCAACAGAGGGAAGTCCTCCAAGATCTGTTGCGGCGTCTCGCCCCGCTTGTACGCATAGACAATCGAGTCAAGGGAGATCCGCACGCCAGCCACATAGTAGCCCCCATTGCGTTGCTCCACGTATTGGCTTCCGATAAGCTCCATTTTCCGACTGTACGAAAAACGTTGCTGCCCAGCCAACAGTTCACCGCACAAACGCATGGTAGACCAGCGAAGGCAAATGCATTGCCCGATCAGCCAGGTCGGCGGGATCGCAGACTGCCCACAAGAAGACAACCCGCTCCGCTACCAGCCGTACCGGCGCTCCCTGGGAAACCAACAACGAACCCGGGCTGTGCTTCGACGGTCGTGCGAGATCAGAATCCGGCCATTGGCTGCGGCCCATTCCAACACTTCGGGATCGCTAGCACCTGCAATGCCGGATTCACGTGCCGTCGGGATGCTAATAGTCGGCTCGTTCCGTCGGATCGCCTGCACGAGAGGGAACTTCAGGTCGTGGTCGGCCTGGAGGCGCAGGGTCAAGCCCGAACTGCCTTGCCAGCCGCCTCGCGGGCGAGGAACTTAGCCCAGAGGACGGGATTGGCTTCCGCAAGCGGCCACGCTCATCCTCTTGAGTTCAGTGTACGAAAAACGATCCTCCATAAGCAGCCACTGGCAAAGGGACTTGTGGTCGCAGTCTTCACCAGACGAAAACGTGCGGGATCAGCGATGGCAGATGGAAGACCTGCCCCTCCAATTCGTCCGGGGTGCATGCCGACCAGACGAAGATGATCGACTCCGCAACCTCGCCAGTGGACTTCCTTTGGGTTGCAACCAACAAGCCGGGACTTCGTTTCCTAGCCACAAGGCGCATCTGGTAGTGATGTGGCATGGTGCGGTAGTCGTGGGACACCACAACCCGATCATGATCTGCAGCCCACTCCAGAAGGTCCGGGTCGTGCAATCCCCGAAGTCCAGATTCGTCCGACGTTGCGAAGTCGATGCTCGAATCGTGCCGCCGAACCGCCCCTGCGTGTCTACGGCAACTTACATGCGGGAACCCGCCAAGGCGGCTTGTTGCAGTTGGAAACGCTCCCAGCCTTCAGGGTGGATGTCCTTGAGCGAGATTCCTTTTGGCTCGAAGTCGCGCTCGGATTCCGCAAGGTATTGGTCGATCCGCGCCGTGCTGTCGAGGTAAAAGGCAATAACAACGTCAAAGTCCAATACCATTGGCTGGTACCGGCCCACAGCCCCGGCACGGCCTTTTCCCCCTCGGTGTTGATGCCGATGGCGGTGGAGATCGCCCCGGTTATCCACCTTGCCGTCCTGCCTCAGCCTCACCACCAGTGCGTCCAAGTGGATGATCGGATGGATGGCCTCCAGTGGGCGGTCCTGCCAGGCCTTGACCTCCTCTTGGATGCTGTCGGTCACCTCGGAGATCAGGTCGGAGCTGACCTCCACGCCGTACATCTTATGGAGGTGGCCCTGAATGCCCCGGACCGTCGTCCCCAGCCCGTACATGGAGAGGATTTTCGCGTCGAAGCCTTCATTATGCGTCTCCCGGCTCTGAGATCCGCGCCTCGCAACTGCACCTCCTCAACGTCCGGCGCGCCAGCGCGTCCGCCTACATCCAGTCCGTGTGCACCCTGCGCCTTTTCTACACGAACACGCTCCACAAGCAGGTGGGAAATCGACCGCATCCCCATGCCGGGGCACGAGCTGCTGCGCCGGCACCACGGTGCGGTTATTGTTCGGACGCTGGGGCGCCTGGGCTCGCACCGTCGCGATCACGGCGGCGCAGGCGAGGATCATCGTCAAGGCTTTTCCGGCAAGGCGCCGCGTGGTATCAGGAATCAGTGTAGCCCAAAATCGGTGGGCGCTTCTATCAATACCATGTCTTGGCAAAGCGGAATATTTCCCCCGCCGAGGAAAAAATCACCGCCGCTTCGGCACTGGCAACTGGATCGTGAAGGCCGCCGCTTCGTCCACCACCCGGTAGCCGGGCGGAATCTGGAACAGCGCCGGGTCCGGTTCCGCCAGATTCACGTCGCGGAGCGAGGTCTTCCCCACGCTGCCGTCGGGATGCGCGTCGGTCGACAAGACCATCTCGCCCAGCTGCGTGGCCCACCACGTCTCGCCAGTCGTGGTCAAGGGCTTGTCGTTGCCCATCCGCGAGCCCGCCGGATAAACCGTGGTGAACTTGCGCCCGTACGCGGAAACCCCGGAAATCGTCTGCATCCCTAGGTATTCGTTCGTGTTCACGGTCCCGTCCGGCGATGTGAAAGTCGA
>CAITMP010000578.1 GCA_903893525.1 uncultured Acidobacteriia bacterium
CCACGAGAGGTGCTTGTCGTTGAAGACCGGCACGGACTTGCCGCTGGATTTGAAGACATCCACAATCTGTTGGAAAAACTGGTAGCGCGGGTATTGCACCTGTCCCTTTTCCGTCTTGGGGTAGTCGCCGTGCTCGCCTACCAGGACGACACCGTCGACAGCCAGTTTGCCTGTGCCTAGCGTAAGCGCGTCCTGGATCGAATTGCAGACTTTCATCGCCGGGAAACGCGCGGCGCGGTCGGGCGTGAGATCCTCGGGCGGGTGCTGGTCCACGTAAAGTGAAACCAGATCCATGGCGGGCTTGTGGTGGACGCCGTTCCAGCCGTATCCTTCTAGGAAGCGGTCGATGATGTGCTGCGTGTGGGAATGCTTGCGGTATACCGTACACACGCCGGCCAGTTTGGGACGAAAGGCAGGTTGGGCCATTTGAAAAAGATTATCGCAGTTGGATGCTTGACGGTAGGCGCGCTGTGTCAGGTGTCGCTGTCCCAGGATGCCAGATCCATCTCGGACCGCGCCCGACAGCTGCACGCGGAGTCCCTGGTGTTCGACGGCCATGTCCATGCGGTCGACCGGATTTTGTATCACGGTGGGGACATCGGGGAACGCAAGTCCGACGGCATGTGGGACCTTTCGCGCGCCAAGGAGGGCGGCCTGAAGGCGCTGTTCTTTTCGGCCTACGTGCCGGACGACTACTACCCGGCCCGCTTGGAGACCAAGCAGGCGTTGCGGCAGATCGATCTTGCACTCTCCCAGATTGCGAAAAACAAGGATCGGATTGAGCTGGCGTTGGACGGGGAAGATCTCAAGCGCATTGTAAAAGCCGGGAAGATGGCTGCAGTGTTGGATCTGGAGGGAAGCTTCGATTTGGACGGGGACTTGGGTCTTCTGCGCCAGTTCTACCGCCTCGGCCTGCGGTCCTACCAGCTTTCAGCCCACAATACGGACAATTCGTACGCCGACGCCTGCTGTGCGCAGCATAAGTCGCGCGGATTGACCGAGCACGGACGGGAGTTTGTCCGGGAGATGAACCGCCTGGGAATGGTCATCAACGTGTCACATGCCTCGGACGAGGCCATTTCGCAGACCTTGGATGTATCCACGGACCCGGTCATTGCCACGCACCACGGGTTGCGCGCGCTCAACGACATTCCCCGCAACATGCCGGACGAATTGTTGAAGAAACTGGCACTAAAAGGCGGCGTAATTGGGTTCCAGATCGGCAATGAATTCCACAACCGGAAGGTCTTTGACTGGCGGACTGAACATGCCGGGAAGCCATTTTGGGACACTGGGGATATTTCGAAACGGGAGCCTGCCCGGTCGGTTTTGGATATCGACAGGTTGATCGCGCCGCAATTTCCGATGCCGGGGATCGCTGCGCCGGATGACATCCGCTTCAACGCGGACCAGTGGGTCGGCGTGGTCGACAGAGCCATCCAATTGGTTGGGGAAGACCACGTTGCGCTGGGTTCCGACTTCGACGGTGGGCCGACCCTGCCACGTGGATTCCGGGACGTCCGGGACCTTCCCCAGCTCACCGAGGCCATGGTCAGGCGGGGCTACAGCGATGAAAGAATCCGCAAGTTCCTGGGCGGCAACTTGTTGCGGGTGTTCGGCAAGGTCACGTCGGGACGCCGTTTGACGGTCAGGTGAATTAGTTGAAAATTGCTAGTCCCGGATGGTATCATCAACGTTCGGAACGTCCGGAACAAGACCGCATGGAGGGCAGCGATATGGGAAATATGGAAGCACCGCTCGAAACTGGGGCAGAGGCTGTTACGGCAGAAACACCCGGCATTCCTGCAGCGACGGACACGATGGCGCACGCGGACGCCGAGGTCGGTTCCGGTCCGGCGAGTGACGAACCCGATGTCGCTGCCCGCATTGATGCTGCCCGCGAGCGAGCGGCCCAGTTTGTAGCCGACCGGCGTTTTTCAGAAGCACGGCAAGCGCTGGAGGAGGCCGACGCACTGGAATCCCCCACCTCAGTGCCGGAAGCGACCTATGACACCTTGAGGGCGCGAGGCACCCGCCTGTTGAGTGCCGTTCGCGACCGTCTCGGTCGCGCGACCCAGCGCACTGCCGCAGTCGGTGCGACGCAGACTGAGAGCGAAACCGCCGTTCCGGTCGAACCCGAGCATTTGGACCCGGTGGAAAAGTCGATTGCGATTGTCAACCTCTATTCGAAGATCGCAGCGGGTGTCGGCATCCTTCCAGGGGGCCTGCTCAACTTTGGCGCCATCCTGGCTGTCCAGGTAACCATGGTGTGGAAAATCGCCAATACATTTGGACAGAACGAAGGCAAGGACAAGATCCGGGGCCTGATCCTTTCATTGGCTGGATCGGCGCTTCCCACGGGAGTAGGGGCGGGAGTCGCCTACTCGGTTGCGGCAATCCCAGCTGCGACAGCTGGATTGGTTCTCGGCTTCGTGGTAACCCCCCTGCTGGCGTATGCCTTGACTCGGGCCGTCGGGAACGCCTTCATTATGCATTTCGAGAGCGGCGGAACACTGCTTACCTTTGATCCGACCGCTTTCCGCGAACACATTCTAAAGGATTTGGAAACGGCAACGGCGCTCAGGGACTGATCCTTGGGTGCGGCATTGAGGACAGCATACCCTCGATACCCGGCCACCCATGGTCGTGGTTCATAATATTTAGGAAGGTTGCCCCGGAAATCAAGTCCGGAGCACAGAAACACCGGAGACCGTATTGCAATCTCAAGGCAAGACTTCAGGGCCAAAGACTCAAGCCTCCCTCCGCCAGGAGACGGCTGAGCGGGACCGACGGCGGGAGTTGTTCCGGGCCAGATGGCGTCGGCGTTGGACCTTGGTTAAGCGCAGTGTCAAACTGACCATCCTGCTGGTGGTGTTTTCGGCTTTAGTGTGGATCCTGCGTGATCGGATCTTCATCAGTGTGGAACCCGGCAATGTCATGGTTGTATACCACTTGCTGTGGGGCGGTACCAGCGGCAACGAGGTGTTTGGGGAAGGCCTCCACTTGCTGCTTCCGTGGGACACTCCAACCATTTACAGCATCCGCTCGCAAGCCTTGGTCGTCCCCATGGACGTGTTGTCCAACAACGGCTTGGAAATCAAGCTGGATGCCCAGGTCCGCTTCCATGCCGTACGAGCCGCTGTTCCGAACCTCCATCGGCGCTACGGGCCCGACTATGTCAAAGCCATCATCATTCCGCAATTGACCGAGTCCGTACAGGAGATTATAGGCGCATCCTCGCCCGAGCAAATGTACGCGTTGCAGCACTCCGCGAATGTGGACCGATTCTGGAACCACACCAAGCGGACCATTGGCGGCGTATATGTAGGTGTAGAGGATATCGCCCTGTTCAACATCCGCCTCCCCCAAAGGGTGCAGGATGCAATTCAGGCAAAGGCTGAGGCCGAGCAGCAGGCGCTGGCATACCAATTCCTCGTGCAGCGGGAAGAGCAGGAGCAGCAGAGGAAGGCCAAGGAAGCTACGACGTTGGCAAGCTACATCGCGACCGTCAGGGAAATTCCACGCAGTATTTTGGTGTGGAAGGGCATAGAAGCGACCTTGGAA
>CAITMP010000579.1 GCA_903893525.1 uncultured Acidobacteriia bacterium
AGGCCTTGATGATGCCCGGGTATTTGAGGGCGGCCGAAACTTGGGAAGTTTCCGCCGGAAAGTGCGCTGCGAGACCAAAACCCATCCTCTGGACTTCGAGGAAATAGCCGCGGTCGTCCGGCCACAAGGACAACGCCTTGCACTTGACCCCGGCGATCAGCTTGGGGGATTCCGGCTGCAGGATGATGTCGCCGATGCCCTTGTCGCATTTGGGCAGGACCAAGCCGGACGGCAGGGTCGGGCCGGCGTGCTTGTCGTGGTGGTACGGCGTAGTATTTGTCATGTCCGTTCAGTCCTCGTGGCGTGTTTGCCGCTGGGCAGTCCGCCTGTACGCTAGTTTGGCATTCGGCTGGAAGTTCCGCAACCAATCCGCCGAGAAGGGACGATTTTTGGAACGGGACAGCGCGGATGTATATTATGGGACTAGCGGCTTGTGGAACTCGCGTCCGACGCGGAAAATGGCCGGCTTGGATTCCGTTTACGCAGGGTGGAAAAGGAGAACCGCTTCATGAGAGGCATTATTTTGGCCGGGGGCACTGGCAGCCGTCTGTTTCCTCTGACAAAGGTCACCAACAAGCATCTGTTGCCGGTTTACAACCAGCCGATGATTTACTACCCGATCCGGGCGCTTCTGGATGCGGGAATCGACGAACTTCTGATCGTGACCGGCGGCAACAATGCGGGGGATTTCCTGCGGCTGCTGGGTAGCGGCCGGGAGTTTGGCAGCATCCACCTGAATTACACCTACCAGGAAGGCGAAGGCGGAATCGCCGACGCGCTACGTTTGGCCGAGCATTTCGCCGATGGCGAAAAGATTTGCGTCATTCTGGGCGACAACATCATTGACGGATCCATTCGGGCTGCCGCCGACGATTTCCGCAACCAGAGTCACGGGGCTCGGCTGCTGTTGAAGGAAGTCCACGATGCCGAGCGCTTCGGGGTGGCGGAAATGCAGGATGGAAAAATTATCGGCATTGAGGAGAAGCCATCCAACCCGAAGTCCCCGTATGCGGTTACCGGGATCTATTTCTATGACAACTCGGTGTTCGACAAGATCAAGACGCTAAAGCCCTCCAAGCGCAACGAACTGGAAATCACCGATGTCAACAACGGCTACATCGCCGAGGACAGCCTGACGTACTCGTTCCTGGATGGCTGGTGGACCGATGCGGGCACGTTCGAATCCCTTGCGCGCGCCAACCGCTTGGTTGCGGCGAAGCACGGGTTGATCCTCGATCAGGAACCAGGCATCAAGCTCTAGCTGTTGAGCGGGCTATGGTGGCCTGGATAGGACTGCGAGTGCGATCCAGTTTTGCCGCAGCTCTGGTGTGGGTCTTGGCGTGCGCCAACGTCGCTTGGGCCAGCGGGCCGACGTACGGCAAAGATGTTGCTCCGATCCTGCTGCGGAATTGTGTTTGCTGCCACCACCAAGGGGAGGTGGCACCGTTTCCTTTGACCACCTACGCCGAAGTCCGCCCCAAGGCTCGGATCATCGCAGACG
>CAITMP010000580.1 GCA_903893525.1 uncultured Acidobacteriia bacterium
ACTAGCGCCTCGGGTCGAGCAGTCACGCTTTCATCCGACTCGGATACCGTATGCTCAGTGGCGGGCAACGTCCTTACTCTTCTGGCAACTGGCATCTGCACGCTTACTGCAACCCTTCCCGGCAACGCCACCTATACGACGGCCCCAAGAGTCCAGCAAAGCTTCGCCATTGCCCCCGGCCCCCAATCTATCAGCGCAACCGCACCGACCGGGGCAACAGTCCGGCGCGAGCCCATCGCCGTCGTCGCAACCGCATCCTCGGGCCTGCTGGTTTCCATGGCTTCCACCACTCCCTCGGTCTGCAACGTCACCACCTCCGCGATACCCCTGATCGGACTGGGTTCGTGCCCAATCAACACCCTCGCCTGTCCCTTGTTCCCCGCAACCTTTCTGATTACCCCGGTTTCTGCGGGCACCTGCACCCTCACCGCAACCCAGTCCGGCAATGCGAACTTCACAAGTGCCCCCCCGGTGACGCAGAGCTTCACCATCAGCCCCGGATCGCAAACGATTGTCTTCCCGACCCTCGCCAGCGCTACTATAAACTCCGGTCCCGTCCCACTGGCTGCGACCTCCACGTCTGGCCTGACCGTATCCTTCGCGTCCAATACGCCTTCAACCTGCACAGTCAGCGGAACGAATGCCGTTCTCGTCGCCACGGGAACATGCAGTATTTCGGCTACCCAGCCGGGCAACGCCAACTACAACGCCGCAACAGCGGTAACGCAAGCTTTCACGGTCAGTCAAAGCAGCCAGACCATCACTTTGCTGCCGCCAACCCAGGGTATTTCCGGTCGCACCGCCAGCTTGGCCGCCACATCCACATCAGGCCTTCCTGTTACCTACACCTCCACCACGCCCGCCATCTGCAGTGTCGCCGGATCAATCGTCAGTTTCACTTCCGCCGGGACTTGTTCCATCACCGCAGCGCAACCCGGAGACAGCAACTACCTCCCGGCGACCACGGTTTCCGTCAATATCCCGGTCATCAACCTTTCCATCACCATCACCGCCCTGCCCGCCTGGGGTGTGGACGGAGCCATCCTCGGCACGGTCACCGGGCAACAATCCGTTGCCGTTGCCCTCCTCAAATACGCTTTCATCGCCGACTACGGCTGGGTACAACCCGGCGGCTGTGGACAGGTTTCGATTTCCACCTCCGGGCAGTTTGTCCAGAACACCACTGCCGGCAGCTTGGAACGCTACGCAACGCGTCTGACCTTCTTCCTCGTGCCCAGTTCCATCGCCGCTTCCGTCCCGTGCCAGCAAGGTGCACCGGACATCCCGGATGTGGTCCGCCAGAACGCACTCACCTCCACCAGCTATCCCCGGCTCCCCGGCTACCAGACCTTGAATTTTGGAGGTCTCGACTGGCTCGTCAAAACCGCCCCGCTTCCCGTGTGGCCCAACGCCAACAACTTTTCGGCGTCAAACGCCTTTGTCGATTCCTCCGGCGCTCTCCACCTCCAGGTCGGTGCCTGCGGCCAGGGTTTCTGCTCGGCCGAAATCCTCACGAAACAGACTTTGGGCTATGGCACCTATACTTTCAACATCTCCTCGCCCGTGAACGCCCTCGACCCGAACATCACCTTCGGCGCTTTCACGTGGGACGCGCAGGCTTATGCCCAGTCGAACCGCGAGTGGGACATCGAGTTCTCGCGCTGGGGCGTTCCAACCGACCCCAATGCCCAATTCGTAGTCCAGCCCTACACCGGTGCCACCAACATGCAGCGGTTCAACATCACGTCGGCCGGTTCCTCCCAGCATTCGGTCACTTGGAGCCCAACCTCCGTTGCATTCGTTTCAACCGCAGGGGGGGCCAGCAACACGTGGTCCTACACTCCGGGCACTTACCCGGTCCCGACCCCAGGCGATACCCATCTGCACTTGAATCTCTATCTCGGACGGGGAACCACGCCCTATTACACTTCCAGCGACCGCGAGATCGTGATCACCCAGTTCTCCTACACGCCCGCGTCCCAATCCATCGGTCTTCCCAGATCCGCGGACTCCATTGTCGAAAGTGGTGGCACCCAGTCCGTCACCCTCACGGGTTCGACAGGTTGCTCGGCCACCGTGGAGTCCGACAGCACGTGGATTTCGGTGCTCGGCTCTGTCGGCAACAGCTCGGTCGTGAATACTAATGGATCCTTCCAATACTCGGTTGTGGCGAACACGAGTTCGTCGCGGGTGGGGCACATCATTCTCACCAGCACCAACTGCAATACCGCCATGGGCGGCCAGGTTCTCACCGTTACCCAAGCCGCGACATCGGCAAACCTCATTTTCTTTTCCGCCGACACCAGCATCAGCATGGGTTCCAAGTCGACCAACGTGGTCGCATTCGCCACATCCGGGCTTCCCGTCACCGTCACGTCGAACACGCCTGCGATCTGTACCGTGTCCGGAACCATCGTGTCTCCGGTCGCCGTGGGCACTTGTTCCCTTACGGCCACCCAACCCGGTGATAGCTTCTATGTCGCCGCGACTCCTGCGTCCGTCAACATCAGCATCGTACCGGGCAGCCAGATCATCATCTTCCCCGCGCCCAGTCCTTTTTCTTTGGGTACTGGCCCTGTCGGACTTCAAGCCGTAGCAAGTTCGGGCCTCAATATCACGTTTAACTCGCTCACCCCGGCCGTGTGCACAGTAAGCGGTAGTCTGGCGACGCTCCTTGCGATCGGCACTTGCACCGTGACCGCCTCGCAAATCGGCAACAGCAACTACTTTCCGGCGGCACCTGTCACCCAGAGTTTCACTGTCACAGCTCCCCTCAGCCTCGTGACCCTATCCTTGGGGGATACCTTCGGTACCACCGGCACGACCGTCGAGGTCCCCGTTCAAATTGCAACCAACGGTACTGCCGCCCCGGCCACACTCCAACTGGATCTGGGCTTCGACCTCGCAAAGTTGAGCTATGTCGCGAATTCAGCCAGAATCGGACCGCGCGGCACAGCGGCAGGCAAGACCCTCGGCAGTTCCGTCCAATCCAACGGAGCCCTGCGCCTCCTGGTCTCCGGCCTGAACCAGAATCCGATCACCCCCGGCGTGGTCGCCTACGCCTCGTTCACCCTCAGCGCCCAGTTTCTTTCCGGAACCAGCGTGATCACCCCGGCAAACTGCTCCTCCGTGGATGGTACGGCTGCGGCGATCACCACAACCTGCACTCCGGGAACCGTCCGTTACTCCAGTTGCGACGTCAATTTGGACGGCAACGCCAATGTGGCCGATGTCCAGCTGATCATAAACGAAGCTCTAGGCGTGATCCCTGCCGTCCACGACCTCAATGCGGACGGAGCCGTAAACGTCGCCGACGTCCAGATTGTCATCAACGCCGCACTCGGCCTCGGTTGCACCGTCCATTAGGAGACTGGAATACAAATGGCAACTTTCCTTCCCATCATCCTGTTTCTCGCGGCCACCGCTCCCCAGTCGGCGGAGTTGCGACTCGAAACCAACCAATCCACAACCTCCGGTCCCTCCCAGTTCCAAGTCAGCCTGGTGACCGGACCCGAATCGACAACCGGAATCCAATTCGATCTGGAATTCGACAGCAATGCGGTGGAAGTGAAGGTTCTCCCAGGACCGGCGGCCCAACTGGCGGGCAAAACCATTTATTCCTCGGCACCGGCTCCCAACAAATTGCGCGTGATCGTCATCGGCTTCAACCAGGATGTCCTCACCAGCGGTGTGGTTGCCCTTGTTCAGGTAATCGCCCGGACCAATGAAACGCCCGCGCCGAACTCTCCAATCCGGCTGACGGCACCTTCGGCGACAAACCGCGCCGGGCAAAGTGTGGCCGTCACATCACCCGGCAACGAAATCACCCTGCCAGCCCCACCATCAGACAAGCCCTGATGAAACATTCATTCCATTTCGCGGGCCTCATCCTGTTTCTGGGCTTACCCGTACTCCACGCCGCAACCCTGACCGTCGGAACGGTCTCCGCGTCGGCTGGATCGACTGCAAGCGTCGGTGTGCAGTTTCTACCCGGTACCGACAACGTGGCCGGAGTCCAGTTTGACCTCGTTTTCGATGCGACCGCGCTGACGCCAACTGCCGCAATCGGAAGCGCTGCTTCCGCCGCCGGAAAGTCCCTAAGCCAATTCACCCCTTCGCCCGGCGTCCTCAGGGTAATCATCGTCGGCCTTGGTCAAGGCAGCATCCCGGCAGGCTCTGTCCTGGACCTAACAATCTCGGTCGCACCCGGAGTCCCCGTCGGCAATCTGCCACTCAGATTGACCAATTTGAGTGCCACCGATCCAAACGGCATGGTGCTGCCCTTGACCGCCACCAACGGCGCTGTGCTAATCCTGCAATCCCAATCCATCACCTTCACCGCCCCGCCCGCCACCGTGTTCGGCTCCGCGCCCGTGGTCCTCACGGCAACCGCAACCTCCGGTCTTCCGGTATCGTTTTCCTCGAATTCGGCTTCTGTGTGCTCGGTGTCCGGCACACAGGCAAAGGTCCTCGCCGCCGGAACATGCACGATAACCGCTTCCCAGTCCGGGAGTGCCAGTTACGCCCCGGCCGCCCCGGCTTCTGCAAGCTTTCTGGTAACACCTGCCACCACAACCGTGTCCATAGTCAATATCAGCCCGGAACCCGGCATCGTCGGACAGCCTTGCACCGTAACGTTCTCGGTGACATCCACCGCCAGTTCCCCCACTGGCAATGTCGCAGTCTCCGACGGCGCAACAACGGCCACGTGTCCGGCGGCTTCCGGCACCTGCAACCTCACCTCCACATCGCCCGGCAGCA